>JAKJFL010000075.1:0-10276 GCA_022704935.1 Candidatus Rifleibacteriota bacterium | reverse complement strand
GTTCACCGCCGCATTCAAGCGCGGCAAGAAAGGCTTCTCGGTACGCGTTCCAGGCGCGGTGCTCGGAGTCCGGGGAACGACCATCGGTTTCAACCTGAATGACGGCATCGGAAGCGTTACCCTCGTCGAAGGCCAGGTTGCCGTCCAGCCCGAACAGCAGGGCATGGCCGAGTTCGAGTGGAGGGTGGGCCAGACGCTCGCCCTGGTTGCCGGCAAAATTGACAAGGTCATTCCCGCGAAAAATCATGAAAAACCTGCCGGCGAGCTCGACAAGCAGCATCAGCCGGACAAGCCGGCCGACAAGCCGAAGCCCGAAACCGGCAAGCAGACGACGGAACCGAAGAGCCCATTCGAAAACAAGCCCGAATCCGTCTACCAGCAGCCTGAAACGATGACCGGCGACGGCGGCGACGGCTTCGGCGGCAACTGAGCTGCAACCCCGTTTCTGAGACCTGCGACATTGCATACGACAACGCACCGCCGAGAACCGGAGACACAGAGAAAGGGAATTTCTTCGAAAAACTCTGTGTCTCCGGTTCTCGGCGGTAAAGCGTTCCTGGGTTCTCGTGGTATCATGCGGGAGACCGGCTCTGCTTCCGCCGGCCCCTCGCAACATGATGGAGATTCGATGCCAGAACCGATGAGCGGCCCCACTGGGAGTGCGGAGCGGCCGGCGGACCTCGCCGCGCGACGCGGTTTCCTCCTGCCGGCGATCGTTCTCATCGCGCTCGTGCTGGCCCTGATGTTCGGTGCTCTCAGCTACATGACACGGGGACAGGTGCATAGCGCTGCGTATTTTATTGACGCCAGCCGGGCGCTCGGGCTTGCCGAGGCGGGGGCCGGATGGGCGATCGCCGCCCTCGCCAGCGGCTCATACACTGTTTCTCCCGAATTCGTCCGTCGCGACTTCTACGATGCCCTGTTCAGCGAGGGAGGAACGGACTACGAGGGCGATGTCGAACCGTGTGACGAGCTGAAGCAGTATATCAACAAGCTGAATGGCGATCTGTCCCTTCGGGTGCGACTTTCCCAATGGCAGCCGCTCGCCGCGGGAGCGCCGGGGTTCAAAGACGATCCGGTCGAAAAAATGGGTCGCATCGATGTGGAGGCCGTTGCCGAGGTGGGAAACGCCCATCGGAAGGTTCGCATGAGCCGCGGGGTCAAAGTGTATCTTGGGGTGCATCCGGTGATCGGCAAGTTCACCTGTTTCATCCGGAAGAAACCCGCCTCCGACGATCTGGTCAACGCGCTCGAACGCACGACGAACGGCACCGGCTTCTCGAACGGCACTCCGCTGGTTCTCAACAATCGTGGTTCCGGGAACGGATTCAATGTGGTGACCCCCGCGATCGACCTTGGCACCCTTCCCGATCTCAACGAATTGTCGAAAACATCCGGGTGGGTGTTCCTCAATTCCGACACCTCGGCGTGGACGCTGAACCTCGCTGGATCCGCCCAGGACACCGATTACGACGACCGGTCGATGCTTCGGTTCGGGGCCTACAGCAACGATGCGCTTCAGACGACTGTCAACACCCCGCCCCAGGCCGGCGGAACGACGGTGACGCAGGTCAACGAAAAGTTCCAGGGCCTGAAACGCGATTACACGATCAGCAAGGGTGGCTCCGTCGTCGTCGCTTCCGACTTCCTGAGCGTGCGGTACCTGTTCCCGTCGCTCCCCAAGGCCAGCATCGTCCGGCCGTTCGGCACGAACGGCGATCTGTCGCCGACCCTCCTGTTCGGCCCCGTTCTCAGACGATATCTCCGGGTGCGGTCGGTGGACTGCAAGATCAACATTTCCGGCGTGGAAAAGACGTTCAAGGAAGTCGGTGTTCCCGGCTTTCCCGGCGAGGCGAGCTACAAGCAGGCCTTCCTCAACCCGCCGACCTCGCCGCGAAACTACGCCGACGATTTCGTTTTATATGCGCAATTATGGAATATGGTCGCCGATTCTGCGGGCCTCGCCGCCGGCTGGAACAAGTGGCGGAGTTCCCAGACGATGCTGGTGTCGGAACCCTTCATCGAGGGTCTGAACTACCTGGCGATCGCCGAACGGGAAACCGGGACGGTGCAAAACCCCGTGTCGAAGGCTTACACCGACCCGCCGCCGGACGCCATCACCGGCCTCGACCTCTGGGCGGGCGGGGCTGAAGGTCTTCGCAAGGCGGAAGGCGTGTTTGGCGCTTCCGGGAAACCCGCGTTCGAAGGGGGCCTGGGCGAGATCGAAGGTATACGGGAGTTCGGGCCGAAGATCACCGCCATGTATGCCACGCCGAAGGCGTATCTCGACAGGCATCTCGACCAGGCCGGCAATATCGCGGTGGCCGGAGTCGTGTATCTCGGGCCTGAGGATCTGCTCATCGACAGAACGTGGAATGTGACGGCCGGCGGCGTGCTCATCGTCGGCGGAAACATCGATATCCGGGCCGGCATCCGGTCCGCCGAACCTCTGACGCTGGTCTGCACTGAAAATATAACGATAGATACATCGGAGCCGGTCGAAGCACAGCTGATCTGTCTGCGCGGAAAGCTCACGCCGCGCAATGCCTTCACGATCAAGGGCGGCATCGCCGCCGGGGAGATCGACCTGACCAACATGGTGAACGCTCAGAAAAAGCAGATCAACTGGGACCCCAGGTTCGATCCGTATGCCGTTTCCTCGGCCATGTCGGCCGGCTCTCCCTACCGGTACAGGGTGTCCGAAGAGGAGGAATATGTCGTCGAGCCCGGCAAATAAACGCGTTCCAGGTATCCGCGCACCCGCCCCGAACGGGGGCCGGGGTTTCACGATGATCGAAATTGTCGTCGTGGTGCTGATTCTGACGCTGGTCGCCGGGGCGTATTTTTACGTCTGGCGCCAGCAGGGCCGTCTCTCGGCGAACGACCAGGATGTCGCCGCGTATTACATGGCGGCGGCCCTGTTCATGGATGCGTTCCATGCCGACTCGCGGATGGCGCGAAAGCTCGAGCCGACGGCGGACGGCTGCATCATGGAAGTCATGACGTCCGGCGGACTCGAACAGGTGACCTACACCCTGAGAGGCAACGGAATCGAACGGCTCATGAGCGGCAAGACGAAAGTGTACACTTTCGGGAAACCGTTGCGCGAAAACGCGAAGGTGCTTTTCCGCGTGAGGGAGCTGACGCCCTGAAACCCCTGTGATCACGCGGGTACCACGTGAAACTACGAAAGAGGAGGTCGTTGCCATGAACCGGTCTTTCAACAATGCCCTGTCCCGGGCCACGTTCGCCGTTGCGCTGGTGGTCTGGCTGGCCGGTGGAGTGACGGCGGTCGCCGCAGAGCCGAAACCGCGGTATGGCGTCACGTTCGGACAGGAAGGGAACGAAGTCGAAATGCAGGTCGTTCCCGCCCGCATGGGGATCGCCTCGAACGCCATGCCGACGCCGGCCGATCCGTCGGTTCGGGGCATCGTCGTTGCCCCTGCGAAACGGTCGACGGTGCCTGTTTCCACGAATGCACCGGCAGCGTCCGTCGAATTGAAGTCCGAGTCGGTCGCGGACTACAAGGAGGACGGATTCGAAGTCAGTATCGACGACGTGGCAGGCGAAGCCGTCTCGAACGACCTGGATGCCACCGGCAAACTTTCACTTGCGATCCTGTTCGACAACGATGCCCGGGAAGTCGACCTGTCGGATTCCACGACGATGAAAACGCTCAACAGCATTCTGAAAATGATGAAGGACCGCCCGACCCTCAAGATTACCATCGAGGGATATGTCGATTACACGGGCGTCATGGAATGGTACGCGCTGGGCCAGGCTCCCGACTATGGCCAGGCTGCATCGGAAGATCGTGCCTATGCCGTGAAAAAGTGGCTTGTCAACAACGGCATCTCCTCGCTTCGGATCAACAACGTCGGAAAGGGGATGCGCGGCGCCGAGGGCGATTCCGAGGAACAGCGGAAACTGAACCGACGCGTCGATATCGTCAAATTGTCCGAATGAGCAAAAGAGAAGGCACAGGGGATCCGCCGCCTAGGAACAGCCGGGAGAGGAACCATGAAAAAAGTGGGTGATGTCGTATGGTCCCAGGCATATCTCGTTCTGTTTTGCACGTCATTGTTCATGATGTTCTCCGTCTGGGCCGGAGCTCAGCCCCACCGGTACGGGGTCGTTTTCGGCCAGCAGGGAAACGAGGTCGAAATGCAGGTGGTGCCGGCCCGTTCCAGGATCGCCTCGAGCCCTATGCCGTCTCCAGGTGACACCTCGGTGACTGCGATCGTCGGAGCCCCCGTGAGCCGGCCGACCGGCGCCCTGCCACCGAAGCCCGTGGAAAGCTCGGTTTCTCTCAAATCCCAGTCGGTGCAGGACTACAAGGAGGACGGGTTCGACATCAGCATCGACGGCATTGCCGGAGAAGCTTTCACGCAGGAACTCGACGTGGCCGGAAAAGTGTCCGTCGACATCCTGTTCGATTTCGACCAGGCGACGATCAAGGCCGCATCGATTCCGGCCCTCAATGCCATTCTCTCTATGATGAAAGGCAGGCCGGAGCAGAGAATCCGGGTGGAGGGATATACGGATTACCGGGGGCCGGTCGATTATAATTTCGAGTTGTCCGTGCAGCGGGCGTATTCCGTCAAGCGATGGCTTGTCGAACATGGAATCGAATCGACCAGAATCGATTACGTGGGAAAGGGGCAGCGGGGCGACGCGGACGATACGGAAGCCCAACAGACGCTGAACAGACGTGTCGATATCGTGAAACTATAAATATATAATATGAAATATATTGTTGATGGAAGGCTGGGCTTCTGTGTGGCGCGAGACGCGGAGTGGGATCGTAATCGCGGTTTCACGCTCGTGGAACTTGTCGTCGCGATGATCGTCCTGGCGGTGCTGCTGCTGCCGCTAGTCAGGCACTTCGTCAGCACGCGGCGAGTCTCGATCGCGGCGCGCGACGCCGTCGTGGCGAACTCGCAACTGCTCTCCTGCCTCGCCGACTTCCAGGCGATGCGGTTCGACGAGATTGCAAATGCCTCGAACGCGACGTTCACGAAGGTGTTCCAGCGCTGGGACGGCGACCGGACGGTCGGCAGCGTGACGTATCATATGTCCGTCAACGTGAGCGCCGGAGCCGATCCGCGCTACAGGCTCATCGACGTCGAGACCCAGTTCCGCATGCCCGGGGCTCCCGCCAATGCGCCGAAACGCAAGATGAGCATCAAGGGGTTTGCCTATGCGCCGCCGAACTGACAGCTTCGACCGCCATGGCTTTTCCATGGCGGAAATCCTCGCCTACATCGCGGGCGCCGCGATTCTCATGTCCCTCGTCATGGGCATCTTCTCGAAACTTGGTCGCCAGAGCCGGACGGGTTCGGAACAGTCGCATGTCCAGACCGTGTTTCTTGCCCTGGGCAACCGCCTCGAGAAAGATCTCGCGGGGTGCCTGAAATGGCGCACCGATTTTCATCTGGGCGGCGAGATGTCACTGATCATCGTCCGGCCCGAAGGTACAATAACATACGATACATATCCATCGCGCAGCGAGATCGAGCGGGGTTCGAAGGCAGGAACCGAGGTTTTCCGGTTCTGGACGGGGGTGCCAGCGAAGTGTGACGCTCTCGAGCTGAACAGCGGTGCCGAGAAGAACAAATCCGTCATGATGCGCATCAGCATGCCGGGTTCGCCCCCGATCGTGATCGAACGGTCTCTGCCCATCCACCCCTCGACGACGAAAACGGGAAACGCTCAGACGGCAGAAGGCTTTTTCCCCGTCGCCAGCATGCCGTGACATGCCGCGGGCAGGCCGACCTTCCGTTCGCCCTGGGTTTGTCGAAGGATGAGATGTTGCTCGTGGTTTGACATACTCACCGCGAACAGGGTCGGGGACTGAATATCCAGAATGTAGTAGAGTGAATATATACTATGACCGGCCCCGGAAGGAACTCCCGGGGCCGGTCTCGATATCGGGGGCCTGTCAGCTTCCCTTGATGTGCGTGAGCGCCCGTTCGGCCTCTTCGCGACTCTCGTAGATGTAGGGAGAGACGCCCCGCTCGCTCAGCGCCTCGCCGAGCTTCACCCGGAGGAAGGCGCTGGTCGTGTACCGCGTGACGCCACTGTAATGCGTCTTGACGAGCCGCTCGACCATGGTGGTGTAGGAATCGACGAGGTCGGGGGAGATCGTGAAATGGTCGTAGTTCACGATCGCGCCGACGCGCCGCCCCAGTGGTTTGATGAGGGCGGCCACGGCCTCCTCGATCTGGCGGATCTGGCCTTCGGTCTTGATGTTGAATCCCTCGAAGTTCACGAACAGCACCCCCTGCTGCGCGTTCAACGTCAGGCGGGCCGAGAGCGGCACGGAGAGCAGAGAGTCGCGGAGGCCCATGGGACCCTCCTGGAAAATGCGCGGATCCATCAGCCTCGGCGGACTCTTGATGACGGGTTGGAACTCCATCTGGGCGAGGATGTCGCGCTCGAGGTCGATGCCCGGCGCGATCTCGACAAGTTCCATGCCTTCGGGGGTGAGGCGGAACACGGCGCGCTCGGTGATATACAGCACCGGCTGCTGGCGCAGAACGGCGTGTTTCCCGCTGAACGTGACGTGCTCGACGTGCTGGATGAACTTCTTCGCCTTGCCCTCGCTTTTCACGCTCAGTTTCGCGTCGTTGATCTCGAGCTCGAGCTTGCCGGCGGTGAAGGTGCCGACGAAGACGACCTTCTTTGCATTCTGGCTGATATTGATGAAACCGCCGGCGCCGGCGAGGCGCGGGCCGAACTTGCTGACGTTCAGATTGCCCTCGCGGTCGGTCTGGGCGAGGCCGAGGAAGGCGACATCGAGACCGCCCCCGTCGTAGAAATCGAACTGGTACGGCTGGTCGATGATCGCCTGCGTGTTCATGCCGGCGCCGAAATCGAGGCCCGAGGCCGGAACGCCGCCGACGACGCCGGGCTCGGCCGTCATGGTCAAAAACTCGACGATCTTCTCCTCGTTCGCCACCGCGGCCACGCCTTCCGGCATGCCGATGCCGAGGTTGACGACGCTGTTGGGCTCGAGTTCGAACGCGGCGCGCCGGGCGATGATCTTGCGGTCGCAGAGCGGCATCGGTGGGATCGAGCCCATCGGGACGCGCAGTTCCCCGGAATAGGCCGGGTTGTAGGGCGTAGCGAACGTCTGGGCGTGGTTCTCGGGCTTTCCAATCACGATGCAGTCGACGAGAATGCCGGGAATCTTGACCTGGCGCGGGTTGAGCGTGCCGCTGTCGGCGATCCGCTCGACCTGCACGATGACGAAGCCACCCGAGTTCTTCGCGGCCATCGCGATGGAAAGCGCCTCGAGCGTCAGAGCTTCGCGCTCCATCGTGACGTTGCCTTCCGGGTCGGCCGTCGTGCCGCGCAGGAGGGCGACATTGACCGGAAACGTGCGGTAGGCGAGATACTCGCGGTCGTCGAATGTCATCACCTCGACCAGCTCTTCTTTCGTACAGGTGTTGATCCTGCCGCCGCCTAGCCGGGGGTCGACGAACGTGCCGAGTCCGACGGAGGTGATGGTGCGCGGCTTGTGTGCCGCGATGTCGCGATACATGTGGGAAATGACGCCCTGGGGGAGGTTGTATGCCTCGATCTTGTTGTCGAGCGCCAGCTTCTGGAGTTTCGGCACCAGGCCCCAATGGCCTCCGACGACGCGCTTCACCAGACCTTCGTGGCCGAGGTGATTCAGACCGCGCTCGGCACCGTCTCCCTGGCCGGCGGCATACATCAGGGTGAGATCGCGGGGTGTCGCCGTATCGCGGAATCGCGCCTCGAGAGCGATGGCCAGTTCTTCGGGAAAGCCGATGCCCACGAAGCCGCCGGTGACGAGCGTGTCGCCGTCCCGGATGATCGAGACGGCTTCGACCGCCGACACGATCTTACTGCGTGGGACGCTCGTGCCTGTCGGGGCTTGCAAGGTCGAAAATATGGGATGGGGTTCTTTTGGGGTGCTCTCACTCATCGTTTGATTCCTGTTTCAGTAAAATATCTTGCTCTCATGAGCGTCGGTAGCCGTGGGTGAATGAAAAGGTGAAGCCTACTTCCGGCTGGCCTGACACGCGAAGGCCAGTACATGGCCGTCCGGATCGAGGCTATATGCGGCCGTGTGTCCCCAATCGCGCGGAGCGAGAGGGCTGAGCTCGACGGCACCGGCGCCGATGGCGCGCTGATGGGCTTTGGCGGGATCATCGACCAGGAGATACAATTCGGCTCGAGGAGCGCCCGAAGCCCAGGAAGGATCGGCGAGGGCCGGACCGAGCAGCTTTTTTATCCCGTGTTCGGGCATCAGGCCGAGAACGGCCCCGCCCGGGAGCTCGAACTCCGTCATGCCCGATACGTCCAGGCGCGGCTCGAGGCCGAGAGCGGCCCGGTAAAACGCGGAAGCCCGCTCCTGGTCGGCGACGTAAAGAATGAAATGGGCGGCCTGTATCATTGCCTGCTCCTCTCGCGGTTTCGGATCCCTTAGGGCGATCATATCACATCACGCCCGGCCTGTGTCACTCACATCCCCGAGGGGAAACGCATGGACGTTGTTTCCCTGTGGCCGGCATGATAGCCTGAGCTGATACTGTACCTGATCTCAGACAGCAACACCGGAGGGAGAGAGGCACCTTGGCGGAATATGCACCGCGGCACGACACATCGATCGGGTTCTTCGACGGCTACGACGTTCGCAGCAACCGCGTTCGCGAGGCGATGATACAAGGAGAGGCGCGCCAGACGGGGCGGAGGACGGAATGACGGCGTTCATCAGGCGCTGGTGGCAGTTCCTTCGCGAGCGTCATGACCCGTTCGGCATCACGCTCACGGTCGCGGCCTTCTACGGCGCGAACGTGCTGATGGGCAGCCCGCCGGATCCCGGCTTCGCGTGGGACCCCGTCCGGCTCGCCGCTGGGTTCGCGGTTGTCTGGCTTGTGTTCCTCCACATGCGGCTGTTCGACGAGGTGAAGGATTACGCCGTCGACCGCGAGCACAATCCCGAGCGGCCCCTCGCGCGCGGCCTCATCGGCCTCGGCGAGTTCGGCACGGTGACCCTGCTGGTGATTCTCGTGGAACTTTCTATAGCTGCAAATATGGGCTGGGCCTCGTTCTCGACGATGGTCATGACGCTGTGTTTCACGCTGATGATGCGCATGGAGTTCTTCGTCGGCGACTGGATGCGGCCGAAACTCGAGCTGTATGCGATCACCCACACCTTTTCGGCGACCATGCTCGGCTTTCTCTCGTTCTCGATGGCGACCGGCCGGCCGCTCGTGGGGTGTGGCGAGGGGTTCGCCCTCTTCGCCCTCGGCAACTGGTTCGTGTTCAACGTGTTCGAGTTCGGCCGGAAGACGTTCGGACGCGAGGAGGAACGCGACGGCGTCGACTCCTACTCGCTGCGCCTGAAACCGGCTGGAGCCGTCGTCCTGCTCGTCATGAACATGCTGATCGGGTATGGCCTGCTTCTCTGGGCCTCGTCGCTGATCTTCCCGGCCTGGCCGAAGATGCTGCTCGGCGGCGCGGGGGCGCTCGTCATCCTGGTCATCGCGGCCGGCATCGGATACACCTCGTCGCCGACGGCTGCCGGGGCGAGGCTGTACCGCGGCGTCGTGACTCTCTACCTCCTCGGCTACCACGTCGCCATTCTCGCGGGCGCGATCCGCGCCTGGGCGCCGCCCGGCCCCTGCGGCATGTGACGAAGGGAACGCCCGCCCCATGAACGCCTGGTATGCGACGCTGAAACGGCCTCCGCTCACTCCGCCGAACTGGGTTTTCGGCCCCGTCTGGACCATCCTGTATCTCATGATCGCCGCGGCGTTGTTCCTGTTCTACCGGGACGAGCGGGATCGCGTCCCGATGCGCATCAACGCGCTGATCGGCGCTCATCTTGCGTCGAACCTCGCCTGGACGCCGCTGTTTTTCGGCCGGCAGAACCCGGCGGCGGCTCTTGCGGATATCCTGTTCCTCGTTGCCACGCTGATCGCCATCATCGCTCATTTCTGGCGGAAACACCCGGTCTCGGCGCTCCTGCTGATTCCCTACCTGGCCTGGGTGACGTTCGCGACCTATCTCAACACCGGCTTCTGGCTGCTGAACAAATGACTTTTCACACATGCAATACCGTTGTCTCCCTCGTAGGGGCGCATCGCGATGTGCCCGGGTCGGATCCCGTATCCCCGGGCGAAAACGGTTTTGATAAAATTATAATATTCAGTATATTGAAGGAGACTCTGCGATGACACTCCGCATCATCACCCCGAACTCGATGTCACCTGCCGATGCCGCCCCCGTTGCCGGCGGGAAA
>JAKJFL010000692.1:0-2152 GCA_022704935.1 Candidatus Rifleibacteriota bacterium | reverse complement strand
CGATGAGATACATTATCTCGGCGACATCGAGCGCGGCACCGTCTGGGAGGAATCGATCATCTTCTCTCCGAAGTCGGTCCGGTTCCTGGCCCTGTCGGCGACGATTCCCAACTACGCGGAGCTCGCACACTGGATCGAATCGGTGCTCGACCACAAGGTCTCGGTCATCGCCCACAACGAGCGGGCGGTTCCTCTTTCGTATACTTTTTACTATAAAAAAGCGCTTCTGCCGTTCAAGGAGCTGAACAAGCGTGTCAGGAAGCACGGCGAGGCCGACGAGCCGCAGCGCAGGAAGCGCGGCGAGGACAAGACCGAGTTCCGACATTTCGACATCATCCGGACCCTCCAGTCCCAGGACCGCCTTCCCGTCCTGTATTTCGTCTTCTCCCGCGCCCTTGCCAACAAGATGGCAAGGGAGACCGCCCGCCAGTTCGACTTCACGAGCAAGGCCGAGAAAGAACGGATCGCTGACATGGTCGATGCGGCCATCGAGAAATACTCGCTCTGGTCCCTCGAAAGCGCGAACGAGCTCCGCGAGCAGCTGATCCGGGGCGTCGGCGTCCACCACGCCGGCCTGCTTCCACAGCTGAAGGAACTGGTGGAAGTGCTGTTCGCCGAGCGCACGGTGCGCGCGCTGTTCGTGACCGAGACGTTCGCGGTCGGCGTGAACATGCCGGCGCGCACCGTCGCGTTCGACGCGCTCAAGAAGTTCGACGGCCGCAGCTTCCGCTCGATGAAGGCTCTCGAATTCTGCCAGATATCGGGCCGCGCCGGCCGCCGCGGCATCGACCCGATGGGCTGGGTCGTCGTGCCCTACCTGCCGCGCGATCTCGACATCGACGAGACCGAACGGCTCGTCTACGGCGATATCGAGCCGCTGACGAGCCAGTTCGACCTGTCGTTCAACAGCGTCCTGAACCTGTATGCCGGCCACGAGGACGAGGAAGTGAAGACGATCCTCAAGCGAAACTTCGCCCAGTTCCAGGCAAACCGACATCTGCCCAAGCTCGCCGAACGCGTCGCGTCGTTCCGGGCCGAGCTCGACCGCGTTCTGCCGCGCTGCCACGAGAAGACGAACGACCTCGAGGCCTACATGACGTTTCACAAGAAGATGCGCGACATTCACAACACGATCAACCAGCAGATGAACAGCATCAGCGGCGGCCTCCGCGGCAGACGCAACCGGCCGCTGGAGGAACGGATCAGGAAGGATTTCGACGCGAAAATCACCGAACTCGAAGCCGAGGAAATGCAGTTCATCTGCGGCCGGTGTCAGAGCCGAAACCGTTGTTCAGGCGCCTATCTGCAGGCCGCCAGAATTCACAAGAAACTCGACCACTGGCGCGAACAGTTCGAAAAGCAGGAACAGCTACAGCTGCCGATCTACGAGAAGAAGGTCGCCATCCTGAAAGATCTCGGCTACATCGACGACAAGGGCCTGCTCCCGCGCGGCGAGTTCGCCGCGAAGATCCATACCGAGGAAATCACCGTCACCGAGCTGTATTTCAAGGGCGTCTTCCACGAATGGGACCCCAACGAGATCAACTCCCTCGCCCTCGCGCTCACCTACGAACACCGGAAGCGCGGTGGCATGGACGGCGGGAAACAGCACCCCAAGCTGTTCCCGAGACTTCGCGAAGCCAAGAGTTTCGTCGCGGCTCTGTCACGCCGATTTCCCTTCGTCAAACCCCTCGAGACCGCCATTGCGGACGTCATGTATGCCTGGAGCAAGGGCGTCGAGTTCGCGGAGATCGCCCAGATGACCGACGTCCCGGAAGGAGACCTGATCCGCGCGTTCAGGCAGGCCATCGACGTCATCCGTCAGGTTCGCGAGGCGACGGATGACCGCAGTCTTCACGAGAAGTTCGACGCCTGCCTTCACGCCATCAACCGCGACATCGTTCTCGCCACGGAACTGCGCGACTGACGTTCGAAGAGAAGGACGCACAGCCTTGCCACACCACCTCCCCACATCCCCGTTCCTGAGCAGCTCGCCCGAGGACACCATGAAGCACGCCGCCGAAACGGCAGCCGCCTTTCCACACGGGCTGATCCTGTTGAGCGGCGGTCTCGGCGCCGGAAAAACGCTCTGGACAAAAGGATATGCAGCCGGTCTCGGTCTCGCGGAAGATATATATAGTCCAACGTATAC
>JAKJFL010000074.1:0-10305 GCA_022704935.1 Candidatus Rifleibacteriota bacterium | reverse complement strand
GACTCGAGCCGTTCGACAAAGACGGATGCCACAGCAGCCGAAGCCGCGCGTATTCGATAAACTCGAGGAGATCCGGAGATTCGAGACTGAGCAGGGACATGGTGTCGCCGCCGCATCCGCCGCCCGAGATCCAATATACCGACGCAGGCATATACATCCTCTCATTGACCGGCCCCTTGATTCTCTATATTGGGGTGGTCGTATGGAAATATTCGCTGTCGGGAAATCTAGATTCAGGAACCCCATGGAATTCCAGATACCGTTTTTAAAGTATCATGGCCGATTCGGAAGAGGCAATCATTTTGAAACCCGCAATCCCCCGGAACAGATCGAAGGTAAAGTCCCGCGACGACGCGAAGTGGCTTGAACTGCCCCTGCTCAATCCGAAGCTGGATCCGTTCGGCCTAGATAGGAAGTTCCTTTTTCGTGTCGAAGATAGCACCGCCCATTTTTGGTGTCAAAGAGCCGTTTTTTTGTAGAATTTTGAGGAGTGTGCTTGCCAACGGTCCGTTTTTCGCCTTCACGTTCATGACATTCCAGAAATTCGGCACAAAATCTGCGTAAGTTGGTCCGGCAAAGGCCTTTTCAACAGTGTTTGGAAAAGCGGGCCCACCACACGCTCGGTCCACCATTTGAGAGTGCGTCAGGTTTTACAGGTAGTCGTCCCAGGAATGGTCAGGGGCCGGAAAGAAGTCGTCAGGGGCTGGTTGTTCGATGCCATCATCTTCGCAGACCCTTGAGGCAGGCCCTTGAGGGGGTGCCCGGGCATTGACCATCCACAACCCGAGGTGTTTCAGTATCTTCTCGATGACCGTTTGCCCTGGGTTGCGCATGAGGCGATCATCAGGTTATTCTTTCAGTCATGGGCAATCCCTCTTCCCATTGTCTGGTGATTGTCAACACCACCAATGGGAAGGCTGGTTTGTCATGGTGATGAGTAGTTCTTATCAACGAGAAGGGAGAACATATGACCAAGAGTCACGAACAGAAGAAAGAAACCAAAAAGAAACCCGCCAAAACAAAAGAGGAAAAACGGGCTGAAAAGAAGGCAAAGAAAGAAGGGAAGGAGGCCTGAGCCATCCCACTTCGCCAGCCGCGGACGACTGATCGCGCGTTTCCGGGTGGAGGTCGTTCGATTACTCAACCCGGGTTGCCCTCACTAGATAGGAAGTTCCTTTTTCGTGGCGAAGATAGCACCGCCCATTTTTGGTGTCAAAGAGCCGTTTTTTTGTCGAATTTTGAGGAGTGTGCTTGCCAACGGTCCGTTTTTCGCCTTCACGTTCATGACCTGGATCGCGAAGACGGCGCCTCTGCGGCGAAGGCACCGTCCTCACCACGAAGAAACTCGCTCCCATCATCGAAATCGGCCTCCCCCACCGCACCGCCTCCGGCCGAAAGCCGTAAGCAACATCCTGAAAAGCCCCTTGATGTTCGGTGCGAGTTTCCCTACGAAATCATGCAAAACAGGACATCAATCGAAGATCTTCACTATACTGCCGGAAATTCTAATAATCTGTGGCCCTAAAATGGGGGCACTTACACATCGGCTTTCATTCGTTCCTGATAATCCACCTTTCTGCAGTGGATTATCGAGAAATTCGACATCATTCCCGTCCGGCTCTATTGAGGACAGGTCTTGGAACCTGAACGAGACTGGAAAATCATGCGCTTCCCCCGCTTCAGTCGTGCGCGAAGATGGCTATTTTCGGCCGTGCATGGTAGATTGGTTCAGGACGCGAAGAGATAGAATCATGCGTCTGGGCCGCATGCTGATGTGTCCAATCATGTCCGCGCGGCCTCCCATTCATATGAAGCGCCGAGGAAACCCGATGGACACGCAGAAATCTGACGCCAATGAGCATTTTCTTGCGGAACAACGACTTCGAGAGAGCGAGGAGCGGTATCGCGCCATCGCAGAGCTGACTGGGGAATGGATCTGGACGATGGACCTCGAAGGTCGCCACACGTCGTCAAATGCCGTTTTTCAGACGATCCTGGGCCATTCCCTGGAGGAGTTCCTCGGGAAGCCAGCCCTCTTGTTCATGCATCCGGACGACCGAGCCAGGGTCGAAGCGGAACTTCCGAGTCTGTTTGCCGAAAAACGCGGCTGGCGACGCTGGATCGTTCGCTGGCGCCACCGGGACGGGAGCTATCGATATCTCGAGAGCAACGCGGAGCCGATGTTCGATGCAACCGGCCAGCTGCCGACCGCGACGTGACCGAGCGCATCGTCTCGGAACGGATGGAGAAGATCTTTCACGATGTCGTTCACGACCTGTACGACTGCAGAACCCTCCACGAGGCGGCGGAAAAAGTACTTCGCGCCGGTCTTCAGCTCGACTGTGTCGACTGCGGCGGGTTCTATATCGTAAACCATCATACAGGCTCGCTCGAACTGCTTGTCCATCACGGCTTGTCAAACGAGTATATTTCAGCCGTAACAAGGTATGAGTCGGAATCACCCCGTCTGGAAACGCTTCGGGAAAGCGGACCTCTTTATTGCTCCCATCCTGAAACGTTCATACATGATTATCCTCTCATCATGAAGGAAGGCCTTCGCGGCATCGCCATCATCCCGGTGAAGAGCGCCGGTCGCCTCGTCGCCGTTCTCAATCTTGCCTCGCACGTGCACAGCTCGATCCCGAACGCTTCGCGCCGCTGCATCGAGACGATCGCCCTCCAGGCCGGGGCGATGTTCCTGCGGCTGTGGAGCGATCTTGCGCTTCGCGAGAACGAAGAGGTGTTCCGGCAGTTTCTCGACTATAGTCCTGCATATATATATTTCAAAGACGATAGTCTGAAATACACCATTCTGAGCAGAAATCACGTAGATCTTTTTGGAAAGCCCATCTCGGAGATCCTCGGGAAGCAGGCGAACGATCTGTTCCCTCCGGATGCCGCCGGCCGGATGAACGCCGGCGATCGCAGGGTCATGAACGAAGGCCGGGAAATCTCCTACGAAGCCCAGTTGTACGGCCGGTGGTACACGCACATCACGTTTCCCATCAGTATCAGTGGAAAACCTCCGTCCATCGCCGGCTTTTCCATCGACATCACCGACAGAAAGAACGCGGAAGAGGCAATTTCGGCCGAAAAGGAACAACTGGCGACCACGCTCAGAAGCATCGGGGACGGAGTCATCACGACTGACATCGATGGCCGGATTCTTGTCATGAACAAGGTCGCCGAAGATCTCACGGGCCAGCCCCAGGACGAAGCCCGGGGGCGACCTCTCGACACCGTGCTGTCCTTCTCCCCCGAGAGCACTTCGAAGGCATTCGCGAGCCTGTTCGAAGAGGTCGTCAAAGCCGGTCATATCGTCGATACCGCGGGACATCTGGAACTCTGTTCGAGAACCGGCGGCCGGCACGAGATTTCCGCATCGGCAGCCCCGCTCAGGGACCGCTCAGGCGCCATCACCGGCATCGTCACCGTCATCCGCGACATGACGGAGAAGCTGAAAATGCTGGAGAGCCTCCGACGCATCGACATGCTGGATTCGCTCGGCCTGCTTTCCGGCGGCATCGCGCACGATTTCAACAACCTTCTGTGCGGGATTCTCGGCCATATCGACCTGGCGCGCATGCACAGAAACAACCCCGAAGAGGTCCGCAATCATCTCGACAAGGCTCTCGGCGTTTTCTCCAGGGCCCGCGATCTGACCCAGCAGCTGCTCTCCATCTCGAAGGGGGGCCCTCCGAAACGCAAGGCGGGGCGCCTGTCGGCCATCATAGAGGACAGCGCCGCATTCGCCCTTTCGGGCTCGAATATCATATGCGAGTTCAGGTTCGAACGAGACCTCTGGCTCTGCGAGTTCGACGAGAACCAGGTCGGCCAGGTTGTCAGCAACATCGTGATCAACGCCCAGCAGGCAATGCCTCTCGGCGGCCGGATCGTCATATCCGCCGGCAACGTTCAGCTTAAGAGCGGCGAGGTTCCCTCCCTCAGGGCGGGCAGATATGTTCGGGCGTCCATCGCCGATTCCGGCATCGGGATTCCCGCCGACCTGCTCGGCCGCATCTTCGATCCCTTCTTCTCGACGAAGCAACTGGGGAACGGGCTCGGTCTCTCGATCTGCTACTCCATCATGCGCAAGCACGAAGGGCTTATCCTCGTCGAGTCGGAGCAGGGAAAAGGAACGACGTTCCATCTGTATTTTCCCGCACTCGGAAATATAACGACAGCGAACGACGCGTGCAGACAATGGAACATGTTTTTCCGGAGCGCGATGCCGGTTCCCTCGTGAAATCTGCAGAACAATGACAATACGTGAACGGTTCTTCGTGGCAATGGCTCCAAATACGTGATATGAAAAGAGCGTAACGCCGGTGAGCTTTTCACACCCACCGAAGGCTCACCGCGAATATTTTTCCTGCATGGAACCAGAGGTGGCGTTTTGCGTGATTCAAGCCGTTCTTCGGTCCTTGTTCCGGTGAACAGATGCCGACCAGGGTGAACAGATTTCCTCCTGAGGTTCTCGTAAAACTCGCGGAACTTACGGAACAAGAAGGCGAATACGTTTCGCACCTGTCGGCGCTCGCCCTGCTCGGCGTCTTTTCGGTGGCCTGCGAGCGGTTGACGATCGTCACGCGCCGCCGCCGTCGGAACAGGATGCTCGGAGACACGCCGCTCATCTTCGTCACGCACGGCATGGGTCGGCCCGCCCACACGCAAACCGTCCTCGTCGGGAAAGCAAGGATCACGGTCTCGACGGTCGAGCAGACGCTCACGGATCTCTTCGCCGACACCGATCAGGCCCCCGACCTGGTGACAATGGCCGGCATCCTGGCCGGCGCACCGTTCCAGAGACACATCCTGTTGCAAACGGCCGCCCTGACATCCGACACCGTCCTGAAGCGTATCTCGTTCATGCTTGCCTGGTCCGGCCGCGGAGCCCATCCGGAACTTCCGCCGCCGGGTCTCTCGCGCACGCCCGTGAAGCTCGATCCCCGCGACGATGGTGAAAGACACTACTGGGACGGCCGGTTTTTCATCCGGTATCCGCCGTTCCTGCTCGATCTTCCCCTGCCCCGCCCGTCCGTCGAGGTGTCCCCGGACACGCTCGAACGGCTGACGTTCCGGAATCATCCGGCCGTTCGCGAGTATGTCGGACGAACGGCATATATTCCTCTCTATAACAATGACGATGTCGATTACACGGAGTGGCTCGACGGGCTTGTCCGCGCCAGCCTCCAACCGTCCGCCCACGTTTCGTTCCACGGTTTTCTCTCGTCTTTCGCCGATCGCGAGGCGTTCGAACGCCAGCCCATTCCAAGACTCGTCACGAGACACGTCGAACGACGTCCCTTCCTTCTCGAACAGCGGCGGATCGAGGTCCTGAACTGGGTCAGGGCACACCTCGACGCGCGCGGTCCGGCGATCGCCGAGGCCGTCATCAGGGTCGCGTTCGCGATGGGGTTCCACGACGAGGTTCTTTCGGGCATTTCCCGGCATGGCGGGCTCCTGTTCAGCGCCGGCAAAACCGATCTTCTTCAGAAGCTCGTCCGGCGATATCTGAATTCCGAGTTCAGGCTTCCGTCCCGCCTGTTCATCATCGCGGCGAACATCGCCGCCGGGGAAAACAGGATCGACGAGGGGCTCGCGCTCCTCGACCGCGGCAAATCCTTCTTCGAGGGCCTCGAAGAAGGCGAGGCGGATTTCGGCGACCTCGCCCTGGCCACGGGAGATATGCTGAGACTGTCCGGGAGGCTCACCGAATCGATGGCGGAGTTTTCTCTCGCGCGCGAATGCTTCATATCGGCGAAGCTGCCCGCGAAAATCGCGGAGACGGACGATGCCCTCGGACGACTCATGATCACCCGCGAACGTCCCACGGAAGCGCGACGGTATTTCCTCTCAGCCCTGTCATCGGCATGGTCGTCGCGGTCTGCCCCGGAACAGGCCGGCATTCTCGAGAATCTCGGCCTCGTTGAGCACGATCTCGGGAATTCCAGACGTGCGGCCCTGTATCTGTCGCGTGCGGTGTCACTCCATTCACTTCTCGGAAACCGCCCCAGAGCTGCATCCGCGGGTCTTTCCCTCGGCATGCTCCATCTTTCGATGGGCCACATGACGAAGGCGTTTCGCCTGTTCAAGGATGTCCATGCGTCGATGGAGAAAATCGGCCATGCGGGCGGGGCCTGCGAAGCCGCGGCTTATCTCGGATGGACCTGCGATCTTCTTGGGAAGCAGGGAGCTGCCGTTTCCTGGTGGTCCATGCTTCCGGCATACGGTCGGCTGGAATCCCGCATTCGCGCCACGGTCGAACTTCTCTGGGCACGACGGCAGCTCCTTCTGGACGACGTACGGGGGGCCTTATCCTCGCTCCAGGCTCTGTTTTCCAGTGTACAGGGCATCGAACTTTCGAGTTCCGAACTCGGCGACATCTCTTTCTGCATCGGTGTCTGCATGGCGCGTCTCGGAATGCCCGATGCCGCGGCAACGCTTTCCCAGAGTCTCTGCAAAATGGCTGCGACGCCGCATCGGGTTCAGACACGGCAATCCCGCATTCTCGCGGGGCTTTTGTACCCCGCCGTCGTTTCCGGCCGGCAGGTATCCGAAGACATTCGGCTGTATCCCGGAACGAACGGATTCGATCCGTTCTGGTACATCTATGCCGTGCCCCTCGCCGAGATCCAATCCCCCGACTCTTCCGCTCTCCTCACGCATCTCATCGGGAAAACCCCGCCCGACCTTCTCTCCGCTTTCCGTCAGCGCGAACGGAGTTTCGACCATCTCCTGAACCTTCGTGAAACCGGAACTTCCCGCGCGGCGCAGTTCGTGACGCTCATACGAAGCGGACGGGCGCGCCCGATACATATCGATGATTATTTCATTTGGAAGAGATCCGGCAGGCCCGATGCGTTCACTTTCGACGGACCATCCGGTGAGATACGTTTCGGAAGAAGCTCGGCCGTTCTAAAGCCCGGCTCGATTCCCCACAGGATTCTAATTCAGCTGTTTCTCGCTTTTCCCAACCCCGTCGATTCCGCCTCGCTGTACACGAGTGCCTGGGGGCTTCCCTTCGACCCGGAATGCGACCAGGCAGCCTTCAAGAGCGCCATTCTACGTCTGAACGGCATTCTCCGGGCCGTGTATCCCGGGGCCTCTCTGATCAGGCCGGTTCACGGAGCCGCCAGCGATCCCCACGTCGTCGCCTTGTCCCTGTCGGGCGCCTGGGAAGCCGTCATCTGATCTTTTAGACGTCTGCATATTTTGTGTAACATCCGACTCGCACCGGCACGGCATGTACGTATGGCATGCCGTTCAGGGAGAGCACCTGTTTTGCACCCTTCCGGCGGATTGTATCGGAGACGATACAGGGGTATCATTGTATCTGGATGACTCGTTACCATCCCAGAAGGAGTATTGAGCATGTATAAGTATCTGTTGACGATCGTAACGGTTCTGGTCCTTTCCCTTGTATCCGCGGTGCCGGGTTTTGCGGCTTTCGACGGATACGCCCCCGGTCACAAGCACTTCAACCTCCAGACGCAGACCTTCCAGATCGTACGCCAGTATTGGCTCGCGACGGAACTCCTCATCGAATACACGAAGAACCCCACCGATGAGAACATGGCCCGGTACAACAACTCTCTCGAGATCCATGCCAAGCAGAGCTCCGAGCTTGCGAAGTTCCTGCTCGCGACCCTCGAAGAGAATCTCGATTCTCTCGAAGCGATCAGCGATATCTACAAATCCCTCGATCCGGCGGCGCGCCGCGCGCTGGCGACGTCTCTCGGCGTCGTGAAAGCGGCGATTGTACAGCAGGTCACGACGAAGATTTCCCCCGATCAGTTCCGCGAATACTTCCCCGGCTACGGCTACACCGAGCCCGGATACAAGTACCGCAAGGGCCGCGAAATCGACCGCGAGAACAAGGGCTCGACCTGGCAGTCCGAAGAGCAGTCGATCCAGACGAATTTCCAGGCCGAACTGACGATCAGTCTCGATCTGCTCGACATCCTCAAAGGCATGGCCTCCGGCGGCGTCATCAAGAACCTGAAGGTTCATGAGCAGTTCGAAGGTCACATGAACGGCCAGCCGATCCTGCTCGCCAAGGTGTCGTTCCAGGTCATCAAGACGATCACCACCCGCACCAATCGCAAGTTCGACGTGAACAAGATCTGGTTCGAACTTCTCCGCGCCAAGTCGAACGGCTGGTCGACGGGCGAGTGGGAAATCTGCGGCAAGACCTACGAGATCATCAACGAACCGACCGGTGAAGAAGTCGTCACCAACGTGAAGCAGTAAGGTTCCCCCCGTCCCCGGCCGATAGAAGTACAAGGAGGAGGGACACTACGTGAGAGGCTTCGGTTTTCCGGCTCTGCCGGTAATAGCAGCACTGATTGCCGGGTCGCTCCTGAGCGGCCCGGCGTTCTGCACCACCCTTCGTTTCGTCACGACCACGGAATCGGTCGATGCAGAAAGCGTTGCCGAGCGCGTTTCCCGTCTTCCCGACCGCGACAGAGCTTTTGCCGCCATTCGCGAGGAGGGAGGACGCGTCGCCGGGGCTATCCGCTCTATCGTCGCCCCACATGATCCCCAGGCTCGCGAAATCTGGTCGGCTCGCGGTGTCACTGCACGGCTTTCGAATGACCAGGTCGATCTCTTGAGCGACGAGTGGCCTTCGCTCCGGTTCGAGACGATCGATTCCACCGCCGTCCCCGTTTCGGGCAACGTCGACGATACCGCCTCCCACCTGACACCCCCGGCCTGGAATCACGTGATGTGCGGTTCCTGGGACCTCTCCCGCCTGCGAAACCTCACCGGAAAAGGCGTGATGGTCGCCGTGATCGGCCCCGACGTACCGTTCGATCACCCGGCGATCGCCGAACGCATCATCGCCCAACGAACGTTCGGCGGCGCGCCCGCACGCGGAACCGAAGACCTGATGCTCCTTCACCCCCTCGGACTCCTCGCAGGAAAGACCGACGACAAAACGATCGGCACCGCCCCTGACGTCTCCATAGCCCTGGCAACCCTTCCTCGCGGGAAGGTCGCCGCCGACGATCTTCTGTCGGCCATTCAATGGGCTCTCGAACCCATCGAGGGAACGCGTCCCGTCGCGGTTCTTCTCGCCGTCGATTTCCAGACCGCGGCTCCACGGGCGATCCGCGATGCGCTTGCAGCCTGCAAAATGGCTGGTATTCTTCCGATCCTTCCCGCTGGGAACACCCCCAGCCGTATCACCGGCATGGCGGCGCTTCCCGATGTACTGACAATCGGAGCCCTCGACCAGTGGAAGACGCGCGCCGCGTTCTCCGGATGCGGCCCCGCCTTCGTCGATGGCTACCAGCTCCGCAAGCCCGACTACATGGCCCCCGGTCTCGCCGTTACGGGCCCTGCCGCCGGCAACACCTATCGTCAAGGTTCGGGAACCCTCCAGGCAGCGGCGCATTTCGCCGGCATCTGGGCGCAGATCCGCCAGTCGAAGCCCGACACGGAAATCGAGACGATCCTCACGACACTGGCCATCACCAGTCGCGATCTCGGCCCGACTGGCCCGGACAACGATTACGGGAACGGCCTCGCCGATCCGCTCGCCATGCTCCAGTATCTGGAAAATCCGCCGTCCCCACCTGATGCCTCGGGTTCTCTGCCCGTTCCGCCGCTGTAAGGCCCCCTCAGGCCATCATTCCTTCTTTTCCGGCGGATTTCCTGTAGCGATGTGATTCCCGCCTTTGCTCCGGGCGTCCTCGATGAGCTTCTCGACGGTTTCGACGAACTGTTCCATGCTCATCGCGTTGTCGTAGGTCGCAAGACCGAAGCTCGCAGTCACATGAATCTCGGAGGACTTGTTCGTCAGCTTCTGGGCAGGAATCGCCGTCCGGAGCTTCTCGGCGACAGTCATGCTTCCATCGAAGCCGGTATCGGAGAGGATGATGCCGAACTTGTCGCCGCCAATTCGACAGGCGATGTCGTTGAACCGGATATGTCTGCGAATCAGGCTGCCGGTGCGGGACAGCACGAAATCACCTGCATCGGTGCCGAAGTTTCCGTTGATCGTTCGGAACCCGTCGATGTCGAAGACGATCAGCGACAGCGGCGACTTCACCCGCCTCGAACGCGAGATTTCCTGGGCGAGCCGCATTTTGAAATAGTGAGCTGTATATAATTTTGTTAGCCCGTCGGAGATCCCGAGCTTGTAGAGGTTGGCATTCTTGAGGGCGATTCCCAGTTGGGCGCTCAGGAGACGCGCAAGGTTGAACTCGCGCTCCGTCAGCTCCTGGCCGTCGATACGGTCGGTCAGGGAGATGAGGCCGAGCACCTCCTCCTGGACGATGATCGGGATGACGATGAAGG
>JAKJFL010000073.1:0-10331 GCA_022704935.1 Candidatus Rifleibacteriota bacterium | reverse complement strand
CGCACGAGCCGGCCGAGCTGCCGGGTGTAATCGACGGGCCGCTTCAGCAGCCGCTCGACTCCAGGTGAACTGACTTCGAGAGTATACTGATGGTGGATCAGGTCGGCCTCTTCGAGATACTCCTCGAGCGCCCGGGAGACGATCTCGCAGTCTTCGACCTTCACCCCGGCCTCGCAGTCGATCTTGACCTCGAGCGTCAACTGCCGGTTGACGTGCTTGAGTGACAGATCATACAGATCGTAACGGCCGGCGAACGTCTGCTCGATGAACGAGCGGACGTTCTCGATGACCATTCCCGTATCTTGACTCATGCAAGGCTCTCCCGGACAAACATTCAACGGCAATTCGCATGGACCTGCGCTTCCAGCGCCTGACGATCGCGCGAATTGCCTATTGGGCCGTCAGTCTAGCATGATCACCCGAGTAAATCAAGGCACCGTTTCCGCAGGCAGCTCCCGGAATTTCTTCACCCGGATGCCCCGAACTTGCACGGAAATGCGAGGCCTTTTTTCGATGCATGACATTTCTGCGTTTTCGGAAAACAATCTGAAAGGCCCCGGGGGAGGGGCGACAAGATGCAGATAGCATCGGATACTCGAGAATGAAAACTCCCCCTTCGCCCTGAGCTTGCCGAAGGAGGCGAGAGCTTTTCGTGCTTCGACAGGCACAGAACGAAGGGGACCGCGAAATCGGCTTTTGGATATAGGAACCCTTAGCGGCCGGTCTGGTCGGTTGGGGAAAGCGGAACGAACCTGCCGCCAGTCACTTTTGCGAAGATGATCGGCCTGCCGTCGTCGTTGTA
Organism: Candidatus Rifleibacteriota bacterium; assembly: GCA_022704935.1. Taxonomy (GTDB): domain Bacteria; phylum Muiribacteriota; class Ozemobacteria; order Ozemobacterales; family Ozemobacteraceae; genus MWAR01. The sequence continues at coordinate 9,529 of JAKJFL010000073.1, read as the reverse complement.
TTCGTTGAAGCTGATCGACCCTGTGACACCCGGGAAATCGCGTGTTGCCGCGAGGGCGTCGCGAATGCCGACCTTGCTCGTGCCGCCCCGCTCGATCGCGCGGGCCATCATGTACACCGCATCGTAGGCGTGGGCTGCGAATGAGTCGGGGCGTTTCCCATACAGCTTCTGGAAATCGGTGATGAATTTCTGAGTGACTGGGTCCGTTCGGGTGTCATCGAATGGATACGTGACGATCGTTCCCTCGGCGGCATCGCCGGCAAGATCGATGAATTTCTGTGAAACCATTCCGTCGGCGGCGTAGATGGCACCGCGATACCCCGACGTCCGGAGGGCTTTGACGAGCCCCGCCCCTTCCGCATACAGCCCCCAGATGATCACGGCGTCAGGCTTTTCTGTGGCCGTTGCTTCGGTGAGTTTTGAAAAATCCTCCTGGCCGGGCTCGAAATACTGCTTGAAGATCAGAGGCGAATTCCGGGTTTCGGCGATGTGGGCGATCGTCTTGCCGCCCATCTTGCCGTACCTGTTCCGCTGCTGGAAGAGGCCCACGCGCGTATGCCCGTTTTTCCCGAAGACCAGGTTGGCGATCGCCGTGCCCTGGGCCCGATCATCGGCGAGACAGCGGAACATCCAGGGACTGCCGATCATCTGCACCGTCGGATCGGTACTGACGGTCGTCAGCTGGGGAGTCTCGGCCTTCAAAGTGATGCGAGCCGCGACGTGGGTACAGCCGGAATGTACCGAGCCGATGATGGCGAGAACCTTGTCGTCGAACAACAGCTTCACCGTCTGATGACCGTTTTCCCCCATGTCGTTTCGGTCGTCCCGATAGATGAGCTCGAGGGGGGTTCCGCGGATGCCGCCCCGGGCGTTGATCTCGTCGCGGGCCATGTCGGCTCCTTCCTTCATCGCGATCCCATACTCCGCGCCGCCTCCCGAAAGAGAGGCGAGAATGCCGACGCGCATCGTCTTCGGACTCTGTTCTCCCTCCTTGAACGAGCGCGCCGGCCCGTTGTATTCGAACGGCGCCGTCCATTGGTGATAGGCCTTCACCTGCTGGCCCGACACGGGATTGGTCGGGATGAGGCAGCCGAATACAAGGAAGCCGCAGATCAGGGAAAATGTTATATTGTTAGAAATAATATTTCGCATCGTGTGAAACCTCTTTGCCGTCTGATGGTCACATTGCCAGATGCATGGTGTAAAGCCCCGAGGCAGTGCCGACCCACAGAGTATTCCCAACGAAATCGACGGACCAGATGAAATCGCCGGCCGGAGCTTCGGGAGTCGTTTCGGTTTTCCAGACGCCATTCTCGAACGTGACGAGTTCGCCGCCAGGGCCCCGCGAGTTGCGGCGATAGGTGACCCATTTTCCCCGAGCGAAATCATGGATGCAAAGCCCCTTGTCGGTGCCGATCGCGCAGAGCCGCCCGTCGGGGGACATCGTGACGCAGTTGATGAAATCGCTCGGCAGGCCCGAGTCGGGGTCCTTGACCGTCCATGTGTTCCAGTTCTTGCCGTCGTAACGGGTCAGGCCGAAATATGCGCCAGAATATACAACATTGCCGACGGCCGAGATCGCGACCTGGATCTCGTGCAGGGGGCCGTCGTTGCGGACGACGTCCACGTCGAAAATATCGTCGGGGTCCTGGAACGAGTGAAACGTTCCGTCTTCCTTGACCAGCATCATGCCGCTTCCCCAGATGGCGAACCAGGTGTCGCCGCGGCCGGTCGGTTCCGACGTGACGCCGTAGATCCAGACCTCGTTCATCTTCGTGTTCTTGTCGTCGAACGTCTTCCAGCTCCGGTCGTCGAGATTGAATCTCGAGATGCCGTTCGTCGTTGCAATCCACAGATACGGCAGTGTGACGGACAGGCCATACACGACGTTGTTGACGAGTCCAGAGTTGGTCGTGGTGAAACTGTCGAACCTGCCGTTCGAGAGGCGAGCCACACCGCCGAACGTGCCGAACCAGATCGAGCCATCGGTAGGATGCCGCGCAACCGAAGTCACGACGTTGTGCGGAAGTCCGTCTGCCGTCGTGTACACGGTCCAGGCGTTTCCGTCGAAATGGGCGGCCCCCTCTTCGGTGCCGATCCAGACATCCGTTGGGGATAGCGCCTTGACGGCATAGACGACTCTGTGCGGAATGGAATCTTGCTTCACCGAGGCGGAAGCGCTTGCGGATACGAGGATCAGAAGGGCGAGGAAAACCGGAACACATGGTTTGCAAAGGGAATGAATCATGACTGATGACTCCGTCTGGTCAGGTGAGATCAGCGATACTCCTCCACTCTACGTGATGCGTCGATTCTTTGTCCAGCTCGCGCAAAACATGGTATGATCGCGATGGTCCACGGATGTGGACGATCGTTCCCCGCCGGAAGTGTGTCCGGCATGGGCTTGCGTTCCGATGGCGCGTGCATGGAGGATTGGCTTGTCACCAGTAAGAAACTGCAGAGGCAGTCTGCTTGCCGAGATTGCCGTGGGTCTCTTCGCCTTTGCCCTGGGGCTGACCGGATGTGGAGAAGTCCCGTCGGATGCTCCTGCCGGAATCGTGGAAGTGAAACCCCGGTATGGAGGAATCTATCGGCGCGCCTTTTCTTCACCGATCATGAAGCTTGATCCGGCAGAGGTGAACGACTCGTATTCCCACGAGGTCGCCCGCCAGATCTTCGACGGTTTGCTCGAGTTCGACGAAGACGGCCGCCCCGTGCCCGCCCTGGCCGCTTCCTGGACCATCAGCCCCGACAGGCTCACCTATCGGCTCACGCTGCGCTCCGACGCGAGGTTCCAGGCGAAGAGCGGGCCCGACGACGCTCCGACCCGGAACGGCGGCCGTCTCGTGACGGCAGAAGATGTCTCATACACGCTTCACCGGCTGCTTGCCCCCGGCTATCCCAACCGGAAAGGCAAAAATTATCTCGTGATCAGGGGCGCGGCTGCGTATAACGCCAGCCAGGCCGCGTCGATCGAGGGGATCAGGGTTGTCGCGTCCGACACGGTCGAGTTCACCCTCGACAAACCGTTCACTCCGTTCCTTTCGCTGCTGGCGCTGAACTTCGTGTTCATCGTGCCCCACGAGGACGCGGAGGCGCTCGGCGAGAATTTCGGCTGGAACCCGGTCGGTGCCGGTCCCTTCTCCTGGGGCGGAAGGGCGAGCGACACGCTCGTTCTCAAGGCAAACCCCGATTATTATCGAGGCCGGCCATATCTCGACCGGATCGAATTCCCTGTTATAGCTGATGAAATAGAACGTTTCCGCCGGTTCAGGAACGGCGAACTGATGCACAATGATGTTCCCGACCCTGAGTACAAGAACGTTCTCCAGGATCCTCGCTGGGTCAGGCAGTTCCAGGAGGTCAGCAGATGGGGCATCTATTACCTTGGTTTCGATGTGAAAACGCCCCCCTTCGACAACGTCAAGGTCAGGCAGGCCATGAACTACGCCATCGACCGCGAAGCCATCGTGAAGCTCGTGATCAATGACCGCGCCAGGATTGCCCGGGGAGCGCTTCCGCCGGGAATAATGGGCTACAATCCGAAGCTGCGGGGCTATTCCTACGATCTCGACAAGGCCAGGGCCCTTCTCGCCGAAGCAGACTATCCCGGCGGAAAAGGTTTCCCCGAAATCACCCTCGAGGTGAATCGCGACGAGATTCACATCCGCACCGCCGAGTTTGTGCTCGCGAATCTTCGGGATATCGGCATCTCGTGCCGGATGAAGGTCGTCGATTTCCCCGAACTGCTGACGGATGTCCAAAGCGGCCGGACGCCCTTTTTCCGGATGGGCTTCACCGTCGATTATCCCGATCCGGACAACTTCCTGCACAGCCTGTTCCATTCGGGAAACATCGGCCCGGCCGGCAACTACAGCCGATATGCGAATCCTCGCGTCGACGAACTGCTCGACCGGGCACGATTCGAGATCGACGCGAAGGAACGGGTCGCACTGTATCGAGATGCTGAGCAGCTCATCGTCGACGACGCCCCGCTCGTGTTCGTGTTCCACTACACGACGCACGGCATCTGGCAGCCGTACGTCCATGGCATGAAGGTCACGCCGATGGGCACGCCGTATATCGCCTATCGCCAGCTCTGGCTGTCCAGCCCGACCGCGGGACTTCCCCTGAAGTGATCCGGATTACTTGAACAGCACCGGCAGCAGGTAGAAGGCGAGGATGTAGATTACCACGACCAGCACGGTCAGCAGGTTGAAATACTTCTCGATGAACTCCTTCATCTTCGGGCCGAACTTCATCAGAAGCCCCGAGACGAGGAAAAACCGGCCGGCCCTGCCGACGATGGAGGCGACGACGAACGGCAGAACCGAGATGTGCGAAACCCCGGCCGTTATCGTTATGACCTTGTAGGGGATCGGGGTGAACGCCGCGGTGAAAACGATGAGGACGGAATACTGTTCGTAGGATTTGCAGACCTGAGCGAAAAGCTCGGGGGTGAAGCCCGGCACGTATTTGAAGAAATACCCTCCAACGACTGCCCAGAAGGCATACCCGATCAGATATCCGAACAGGGCGCCGGCAACGGACCCGGCCGTGCAGACCGTCGCATACCAGAGCCCCTTCGCCGGCTGGGCCAGCGTCATCGCGATCAGAAGAACGTCCGGCGGAATCGGGAAAAAGCTGGACTCTGCGAATGCGATCACGAAAAGCGCCCAGATGGCTCCGGGACGAGCCGCCAGCGAGAGAGTCCAGTCATACAGCCGCCGAATGTATTTCATGGTAATATATATCCGTAACTATATCAGTGTGGCGCGACCTGTGTGCCCAGACCTTGTCAGTTCAGCTTGAACCTGCGATAGCGGGCGCGGCGGTTCTCGAGGGCGGCGGCGCCGAGTTTGCGCTGCCTCATGGCCTCGTATTCCTCGTAGTTGCCTTCGAACCATTCGACGTGGGATTCGCCCTCGAACACCATCAGGTGCGTGCAGATGCGGTTGAGGAAGAACCGGTCGTGGCTGATGACGAGGATGCAGCCGCTGAAGTCCGAGATCGCGTCTTCGAGCAGGCGCAGGGTGTTGACGTCGAGATCGTTCGTCGGTTCGTCGAGAAGGATCACGTTGCCGCCGGATTTAAGGATCTTGGCGAGGTGCACGCGGTTGCGCTCGCCGCCCGAAAGGTCCTTGACGAACTTCTGCTGGTCGCTGCCGCGGAATCCGAACCTGCCGCAGTAGGCGCGGGCCGGGATCTTGAGCTTGCCGAACGCGATGTCGGCCTGGCCCTCGCTGATCTCGTCGAACACGGTGTTCTCGCCGTTCAGCGAGTCGCGATGCTGGTCGACCCAGACCATCTTCACGGTCGAACCGATGTCGATCGTGCCGGAATCCGGCTTCTCGACGCCGGTCAGCATGCGGAACAACGTGGTCTTGCCGGTGCCGTTCGGCCCGACGATGCCCACGATGCCGCCCTTGGGCAGTTTGAACGAGAGATCCTTGATCAGGGGCTGGTTCTCGAACCCCTTGGTGAGGGAGGAAACCTCGATGACCTTGTCGCCCAGCGGAACTGCGGGCGCGATCTGGATCACGTTCGATTCCGGCTGGCTCGCGGCCGATTCCCGCACGACGAGCTGCTCATACTGCATGATGCGCTCGCGCGAGAGTTCGTGCCGGTCGGAACTGCTCATCTTGATCCATTTCAATTCGCGGTCGAGCGAACGCCGACGGACCGACTCCTTCTTCTCCTGCTGGGCAAGAATCTCGAGCTTCTGCTGGAGCCAGGAGGTGTAGTTGCCCTCGAAGGGGATGCCGTGACCGTCCTCGAGTTCGAGTATCCACTTCGTTATATTATCTAGGAAATATCGGTCGTGCGTCGAGATGATGACGGTGCCGGGATAGTTCTTCAGATGGTTCTCGAGCCAGTCGATCGTCTCGGCGTCGAGGTGGTTCGTGGGCTCGTCGAGCAACAGCAGATCGGGCTGTTCGAGAAGCACGCGGCAGAGCGAAACGCGGCGCCGCTCGCCACCCGAAAGCTTGTCGACGATCATGTCGTCCGGGGGCAGGACGAGGGCGTTTGCGGCGATGTTCAGCCGGGTGTCGATCTCCCAGCCGCCGCAGGCGTCGATCTTCTCTTGGAGCTGGCCCATCCGTTCCATCGCCTTGTCCATCTCGTCGGGGTCCATCTCGCCCATCTTCGTCGAGAGTTCTTCATATTCATTCAGCAGCTTCATCGTATCGGCAAAGGCCAGCTCGAGGTTCTCGCGGACCGTCTTTCCCCACGCCAGCTGAGGCTCCTGCTGGACGAAGCCGACCCGCATGCCCTTGGTGATTTCCGCATGGCCCTGGAACTCCTTGTCGAGGCCGGCCATGATCCGCAGCACGGTCGATTTGCCGGCGCCGTTGTGACCGACGATGCCGATCTTCGCACCGGGGAAGAAGCACAGGTTGATGTCCTTGAGAACCTGTCTCTGGCCGTAGAATTTGTTGAGGCGATACATCGTGAAAATATACTGTTCAGCCATGCGTGACTCCGATGAACTGCGGAAATTTCAGCCGGCATCAGATGCCGGGCCGCCGCATGATACCGTATTTACTCCGCCGGCACAACACCGTCACATCCGCAGATGGCGCAGATATGGCAGATGATGCGGATCGAAAAAGAAAAAGCCCCCGGGGCGTTTGAGACGCACCGGGGGTTGGCGCTGCTTACTTGCCGCGGCCGGCGGCCTTTTCCTTCTCTTTCTGCTCGGGCTTTTCGGCCTGGGTCTCGGCTGGCTTGATCATGCCGAGCTTTTCCTTGACCTTCAGGACGATTTCGCTGAATACGTCGGGGTTCTTCACGAGGAAGTCCTTCGCATTCTCGCGGCCCTGGCCGATGCGGGTGTCACCGAAGGAATACCAGGCGCCGGTCTTGCTGACGATCTTCATCTCTTCGGCCATGTCGATGATCTCGCCCTCGCGGGAAAGGCCCTTGCCGAACATGATGTCGAAATGGGCCTTGCGGAAAGGCGGGGCGACCTTGTTCTTCACGACCTTGACCTCGGTGGTGTAGCCGACCGCCTGATCGCCGTCCTTGAGCTGTTCCTTGCGCCGGATGTCGAGGCGGACGGACGAGAAGAACTTGAGTGCGCGGCCGCCGGGCGTCGTCTCGGGGTTGCCGAACATGACGCCGATCTTCTCGCGCAGCTGGTTGATGAAGATGCAGACGCAGCCGGAGCGGGAAACGACGGGGGTCAGCTTGCGCATCGCCTGGGACATCAGGCGGGCCTGCATGCCGACGGTCGCGTCGCCCATATCACCGTCGATTTCGGCCTTGGTCGTGAGGGCGGCGACCGAGTCGACGACGAGAACGTCGACCGCGTTGCTGCGCACGAGCATCTCGGCGATCTCGAGGGCTTCCTCGCCGCTGTTGGGCTGGGAGATCAGCAGGTTGTCGATGTCGACGCCAAGAAGGCGCGAGTAGACCGGGTCGAGGGCATGCTCGACATCGACGAACGCCGCCTGGCCGCCCATCTTCTGGACCTCTGCCACGACGTGGAGCGCGATCGTCGTCTTGCCCGAGGATTCGGGCCCGAAAATCTCGATGATGCGGCCGCGAGGCAGCCCGCCGACGCCGAGTGCGTAATCGAGCGACAGCGAGCCGGTGGGCACCGACTCGATCGCGGCGGTGTGTGACTCGCCGAGGCGCATCACGGAGCCCTTGCCGAACTGTTTCTCGATGGCCTGGATGGCCGTATCGAGAGATTTCTGTTTTTCGCCGGTGCGTTCCATCGAGCGACTGTTCATCATTCGTGGGTCGGACATGTTTCGTTCCTCCTGTGGAAATTTGCCGTTGAGCATAGCATAATTGGAACGACGTTTGGAAGAGATGCAGGGCCACTTTCCGCGTGTTCCACCCATACATCCGTCGACCCGGCGGGTCGGGGAAAAAAATCTGGAGAAAAAGTTCATGATCACTATTCCATGGCCTTCCGGAGCCGATTTGCGAATCCTTGGCCTCATGAGCGGGACGTCGGGCGACGGCATCGACGGGGCGCTCGTGTCATTCTCGCCGGACGGTGGATTCAGGCTGGAGTGGCATGAGGCAGATGCGTTTCCGCCCGCCGTGCGAAGCCGCCTGCAGAAGTTGATGCGCGAAGGAGCGCCCGACGATGTCGCGCTGGCGTCAACCTGGGTGGCGGAACTCTATGCCGGGGCCGTCGGCATCTTCCGCGGCCGACATCCTGAAAGCCGCATCGACGCTCTCGCCGCGCACGGCCAGACCTTGGCTCACGTTCCCGACCCCCGCGACTGGGACGGAATATCCGTTCGCGGCACGCTCCAGGTCCTCAATGCCCAGCTTCTGGCCGAAAGAGCCTGTCTTCCTGTCGTCTACGACTTCCGAAGCCGAGACCTCGCCGCGGGCGGCCAGGGGGCGCCCCTTGTCCCGCTCGGAGACCTGCGGTTTTTCGGGCATCTGGCAGGCGAAGAAACGATCGTGGTTCTCAACGTCGGCGGCATCGCGAACATCACGGTCATCCGCCCCGGTCCTGCCGGGGCATACGTTTCGGCAGCGTTCGACACCGGCCCCGGCAACATGCTCATGGATGCCCTGGCGCGCGAACTGAGCGGCGGAGCCGAGAACTACGACAAGGACGGCCGGATCGCCGCATCCGGCCGTTCTGACCGGGCTGTGGTCTCCGATCTGCTGTCGGACCCGTATTTCCGTGTCGCGCCTCCCAAATCGACCGGGCGCGACAGGTTCGGCGAAGACCGGCTCCGGGCAATCCTGCAGGAAAAACAGGGAACGGTCTCCGGGCCGGACCTGATGTCATCGCTGCTCGATGTGACCGTGACCTCGATTGCCGATTCCCTTCGGAACCATGTGGATCCTGGCGGAACGGCGCGTCGGGTCGTCATCGCGGGCGGCGGCGCTCTGAATGGGGAACTGTGCCGCCGGCTTGCGGCCGCGCTTCCCGACGGGTGTCGCCTCGATAGTTCCGACGCGTGCGGGGTGCCGGTTTCGGCCCGCGAAGCGATGGGCTTCGCGGCTCTCGGAGAGGCTTTCCTGCGTGGACGTCCTGGAAATATACCGGCAGCTACAGGCGCTGCTGGGCCGGTGATTCTCGGAGCGATCGTTCCCGCCTAGTCGGTGATCTCCAGGTCGAGGACGCGGGCCGTGATCGATTTTGTGCTGCGCATGAAACAGTTCGGCGGCGGCTCGACGGCGAACATTTTCTCGACGCCGGGAAGAAGCGTGTCGTTGTCGAGAACGAGCGTTTCGAACGAACGGTTGCCCTCCTTGCCCGACAACATGATTTCCAGCACGACGCGCCTGATGGCGAAATCGGAGATGTTCTTGCAGTAGAGGTTCACCTGGTTCTGCGCGAGGTGCGGATCGACCTCGATCTTCAGAACCTGCGTGAGCGTGCGTTCGAAAATCTCGTTCCAGACGGCGAGCTGTTTCGGCTGCTGGCGTGCCCAGGCGATGTTGCTCCGGTAAAACTGGATCAGTTCGTTGTAGTAACCGCGCTTTTCCATAGCAATAGCAATAGGAATGAGCCAGCCGCGATTCATCGTTGCGTAATATCGGTTCA
>JAKJFL010000691.1:0-2162 GCA_022704935.1 Candidatus Rifleibacteriota bacterium | reverse complement strand
GGAAGCGCTCGTCTCGTTCGAGCGTTCGCTTTCCGACCGGCTGCCCGTGGTGATCGACATGCACGGCCCAGACCTGGAGCTGAAGCAGGCGCTCGCATGGCGTGCCTCATCTCTTGGCAGGCCGATCCACGTGATCGGAACCGGGCTGGGCTGCATTGCGGGACATCCTGCCGTTCGAAACGGCCGGGCGTGCGTTCCCGATGCGGGTGTCGCGGCCGAAGAGTCGGCGATCAACGGCATGTCACCCGACGCCTGGTGGCAGCACCGGGAACACCTGCATGGAGGATCATCGATACCGCCTGAACGGATTCTGATCGATGCGATCAGACTTCGCCTCGACGAGAACGGCCGTGCAGCTTCACTTGAACGTCTGCGCCTCGGTATGAATCCATGAACGAAAACGTCGATTCCATTGAACGGATGAAAGTATGGTAAAATCTGCTCTGGCTCGCGTTAAGCGTGAGCCGTTGCTCGAGGAGAACGAAACGGGTGGTTGACGTTCCTGGCGGTGACGTGGTGCAGGTCCTTTACAAGGCCCAGCGCGACATCCTTGCCAACGCCAAAGATTCCGACTCGCTGCTTGCCATTCTCAGCAAGGCGGCCCGCGAGCTGTCGGGCCAATCGGGGTTCGCCGTCCTGTTCTACGACGTCGCCTCGAAGCAGACGCGCGTTCGGTTCTCGGACGGCTTCGAAACCGCTTCCCTGACTGCCTACTGCAAATCGTTCACCGCCGCGAAACTCGGCAATCTGCCGATTTCCAGCGAAATCGTTTCGACCCTGGAAGGCAATCGCCGGTATTTCATCCCGATCGGCGATGAGCTGCTGCCGTTCGGCGCGCTGATCCTGCCCGTCGCCGAGACGCACACCATCGATTACGGCATCGACGAGTTCCGCAGCATCGCCGCCGACGCGATCGGCCGCTTCATGGAAGTCGAGCTCGTCAAGCTGCAGATGGCCGAGCTCGCGACGCTGCTCGAGGTCGGCAAGGCGATCAGCTCGACCCTCGATCTGAACGATCTGCTGCGCAAGATCATGCAGATGGCCACGAAGGTCATGCGGTGCGAAACATCGACCGTCTACCTCGTCGACCGTCAGACCAACGAACTGTATTTTCACATCGTCCAGGGCGACCCGAACGTCGGCTCCAAGCTCCAGGAGATCCGTCTCCCAATGGGAACCGGCCTCGCAGGCTGGTGCGCCAAGGAGAACAAGCCCGTCATCGTGCCCGACACGGCGAAAGACCCGCGGTTCTTCAAGGGCGCCGACAAGAAGTCGGGCTTCGTCACCCGATCGATGATCTGCGTGCCGATGCGCCTGAAAGACGAGGTGATCGGCGTTCTGCAGGTTCTCAACCGCACGGGCGACATTCCGTTCAACGACCACGACGTCGAGATTCTCGAAGCACTCGCGAACCAGGCGGTGTCGGCCATCGACAACGCCCGTCTGTATGAGAACATCCAGAAGGTCTACTTGTCGACGATCGAAGTCCTCGCGACCGCGATCGACGCGAAAGACCCGTATACGCAGGGCCATTCGAGGCGCGTCACGCAGTATTCCGTCGCCATCGCCGAAGAGATCAACATGGACCGCAAGGAGATCGACTCGGTCCGGTATGCCGGTCTGCTTCACGACGTCGGCAAGATCGGCATCAACGACAGCATCATCCGCAAGCCGTCGCGGCTGACCGATGAGGAATACGCGATCATCAAGAAGCACCCCGAAATCGGCGCCAAGATCCTGCGCCCCGTCGACTTCCTGGCCGACAAGGTGCCCGGCGTAAAACATCACCACGAGTATTACGACGGGCGCGGCTATCCCGACCACCTCAAGGGCGAGGAGATCCCGCTCATCGCGCGCATCATCTGCGTCGCCGACGCTTTCGACGCCATGACGACCAATCGCCCCTACCGCAAGGGGCTCAGCTTCAACACCGCCGTGGCGGAGCTGAAAAAGTTCTCGGGCAAGCAGTTCGACCCGGGCTGCGTCGACGCGTTCCTGAAAGCCTTCGAGAAGAAGCTGTTCCAGTATTTCGAGAAGGTCGGCGACACCGGCGACATGGTCCTCAAACAAGACCCCTCCGAAGCCGAGGAAAGCCACGGGCCCGCCGGCGGCAGCCTCGAAAGCCAGCCGTATCCGCCGATGATGGCGATCGGCAACACCCC
>JAKJFL010000690.1:0-2163 GCA_022704935.1 Candidatus Rifleibacteriota bacterium | reverse complement strand
TCCGTCCTGGCCGTGCAGGGTGACGTAGCGTTGGAACGCCCTGAACAGCTGATCTGCCGAAGCAGCCGAGTCCCGGACGATTTTTTGAATATCTTCAGGTATTGAAGGATCGACCAGAATGTCTTCGGGGTATTTCAGTTCTCGCGGGTCGATCGCGACGGAGACTTTTCCGTCCTTCGAGCGCCCCCAGACGGCGACGAGTTCGACGGCCTTCGCGAACATGTACCGCATGCCGCGATGGACGAGGCCGTGATCGACTCCCTTTTCACCGGAGCAGCGGATGATGACGAGGGTCAGGGAACGGGCCGCCCCATCGAGCATCGAACGAAGCTTGTCGGCCGTCCGCAGCGCAGGTTCCGGGAGAATGCCGACGGCGACAGCGGCGGCAATCATCGCATTCTGCATTTCTTCCATAGTTTCATCCTCTTCTCCGCATGAATTTTCTTTGCCGATCATTTGTATCACAGTTTCAAAGCCCGCTCACCCCAAGATGTATTTATAGATATAATTATTTTATCAGGTCCGATTCCGCGATCCAAGCGCGCCGACACTTGTCCATCACCTTCTCGAGCGGATTTGCAGTTATTTGCACCGCCGTCTCCGGATGAAGTAGACTGATTCCGGAGCTGCCCGCCATCCATTTTTCATCCATCTCCGGAGGTGCCATGGCGCGACTGCTGATCGTTTCAAACAGACTTCCCGTGACGGTTCGTCACGAACACACGCAGATAACGGTGTCCCCGTCCGCCGGCGGCCTCGCCACGGCGATGAAGGGGCCGCACCGGAATTCTGACGCCCTGTGGGTCGGCTGGCCAGGCGAGCTCGGTCGCATCACCGACGAGCAGACGAAGCTGATCGAACAGGAGTTCGAGAAGCAGCGACTGGTGGCCGTGTATCTCACATCGACCCAGGTGAAACGTTTCTACGAAGGCTTCTCTAACGGCGTCCTGTGGCCGCTGTATCATTACGACACCGAGAAAGTCCAACGCGACGCCTGGGCGAACTGGAACACCTTCGTCGAGGTCAATCGACTGTTTGCCGAAAAAGTGGCCGCAAGCGCCGCCCCGGGAGACCTGGTCTGGGTCCACGACTACCAACTATCTCTCATGCCGGCGATGCTCCGCCGCCTCAGGCCTGACGTCACAATCGGCTTTTTCCTGCACATCCCCTTCCCCTCCTCGGAGGTCTTCCGCATTCTTCCGTGGCGCAACGAGATTCTCGAGGGTATGCTGGGCGCCGACCTGATCGGGTTTCACACCTTCTCCTACCTCCGACATTTCCGCCAGACGGTCGCGGGTGTGTTGCGGCTTCCCACACGCGGAGAATCGATCGCGATTGGCGACCGTGAAGCCAGGCTGGGCGTGTTCCCCATCGGTATCGACGCCGCGTATTTCACGGGCCTCGCCGAAGATCCCGAGATCCGGAAGGAAACGGCCCGACTGATCGACGAAGCCGGTGGGCGCCGCATTCTCCTGGGGGTGGACCGTCTTGATTACACGAAGGGCCTTCCCAGACGGCTTCTGGCTGTTGAACGTTTTCTCGAGCGGACTCCAGAATGGCGCGACCGGGTCAGGTTTCTCCAGCTGACGGTCCCTTCACGGTCACAGGTTGAATCGTATGCCAGGCTCCGCAAGGAGCTCGATGAAATAGCAGGTCGGATAAATGCCGCCCACGGCACGTTCGGTTCCCTCCCCGTGCACTATCTCGTCCGGAGTGTCGACGACAGGGCTTTGGCGGCGCTGTATGCAGCAGCCGATGTGATGCTTGTCACGCCGGTTCGCGACGGCATGAACCTCGTGGCAAAGGAATACGTCGCGATGCGGTCGAACGCGGATGGTGTCCTGATTCTCAGCGAGTTCGCCGGCGCCGCGGCAGAGATGACTGAAGCGCTGATCGTGAACCCGTTCGATATCGATCAGCTCGCCCAGTTCATCAAGCGGGCCCTGACGATGCCGAAACACGAGATCCAGCGCCGCATGAAGCGTCTGCGCCAGCGGGTGATCGGGTATGACGCGTTCGCCTGGGCCGAGGATTTCATCGCCGGCCTGAAGGATGCGGCCTCCTCATCGGTCCCGGCCCGCCCCGGCCTGACGCCCCCCGGCGACATCGACGCCCTCGCGGAGCGCCTGAAATCCCTGCCCTCTCTCACGATTCTCCTCGACT
>JAKJFL010000072.1:0-10349 GCA_022704935.1 Candidatus Rifleibacteriota bacterium | reverse complement strand
CACAAAAAACGTTCCAGCAGGATAGCGGCCCCCAACGGATTCTGGTCCTCCACAACACGAACCAGCCGTTTTCCTCGACGGACACGGGCTTATGGCGCAAGTCTGGCTGGATATTTCTCGGAGGTTCCAAGGTCGTCATCAACCTCGATGGAACGCATCCCTGTCGCAAGGAGTCGGAGTTCTTTCTCTTCTGGCCGACGATTTATTTCGGTGCCGGGAATCAGAATACGGAAATTCCCTATTTTTGTTCGCCACTCTTCGAAAACACGCAACTTCGCGTGCGAACCATGCCGATCGGATGCTGCACCGAATGGGCGAATCCTGCCGCGGGCCTGAGTAATATCATTGGAAATACAATTGTTGAAACGGTGATCAATTCAAGCGCTCTTCGCCTGTTCGGCGAAAAAAACCACATGACTCCCACTCGCGTATTCGGCAATGTCTTTGCTCGCTATATCCTGTATTCCACGTTGATCTTCGATTCGAATGGCGATGGTGTTGCCGATTTCATCTCGGATCCGACCGGAACTTCTCAAAAAGCCGTTTTCCCGATTCCCCGGGCGATGCCGAACGAGTATACCAATCCTTCCGTTCTGCCCCGGATGATAAGCGCCGGAGGCTTTGATCTCTTCAGTGACGGTGCGGGGACGCAGGGAGTGCCGGACTCGCTTGCGGACGTGATGCCGGCCTACTCGGCGGGAGCCCCCAGCGATTACGTGAATCACATGACGAAGTTGTCGACGGATTTCCTGGACAGCTGCGAGGTGCCCTATTACAACTCGTTATACGACCAGATGTTCGAGTGGTCGAATTCCGGAGCAAACAGGTCGTTTCCCGCAAAGCAGGTTCTGGGCCGATCGGGAGAGGAATATCCCAATCTGGGGACCAAATTCACCCTGCCCGCCGACCAGGAAGGGAACGGAGCGCTCTGGAAGGGAAATCTCCAGAAATATGATCCGATCAGCGATGCAAAAAATCTGATGGATGGAGTTGCTTTCCGTTTCGCCAATCAGGAGGACTTTTTCGCCGACAGTTCCGTGCGACGCTTGCCTCAAGGCGTTCTCCTGAGAAAACCGCTCGTCGTGCACATCGATGGGGACCTCGATCTCTCTCCGGAGGTCTTCGTCGCCGCTCCCGTTGCCGTCGTCGTTTCGGGCAATGTCCGGCTCGGAAGGGTTCGGCGGGCCACCCCTGCCGGGAAGCTCATCATTCTTTCGCTTGCTGGAAACATCGAAGCCGTCGGTGGAAAAATCGAGGCAAGCCTTCTGGCTCCGAAGGGAACCATTCGATTGTCGGCTCCGCTCGATCTCGTAGGAACGCTTTTCGTGGATTCTCTCGAGCCCTCCCAGCTTTCCAAATTCGGGGGGGCCATCATCTTCGATCCGGATTCCGACCCGACCAATCTAGACGTCTACAACAGGTTTTTCACCATGGTTCTCGGTCCCCAATCCGCATTGGTGGGGAAGAAACAATGAACATGCGGAATTCGAAACATCGGCATTGGGTCTCTTGCCGACAAGGAAAAACGAGGAGAGGCCTTTCACTCGTCGAAGTTCTTGTCGCCTTGTTCGTCCTCGGGCTGACCATCCTGCCATTGTTTGGCTTGTATTCGCAATCTTCGGCCGTTGTCCGGATAGGCCGGCATGACATCGAAGCGATGAATTTCGGGAGCAGTTTCATTTCCCAGGCGAGAAAACTCCTTCCCCGGAATGTCACCTGCACGAACGGCGATATGAAATTGCTTGCGATACAGAATGGGCAACTTCGGCTCGGTCCCGTTGGCGTCGCGAATACGATCGAAGTGCCCCTGCTGGATCAAGCCATCTTCCAAACGACGTATTCCATAGCGAGTTTTGTCATGTCACCTGCAAATGACGGTATGTTGCGGGAAGCGAAGCAGATCGTGCTGAAAATTTCTTGGAAGGAGAGCCTCGGAAAAGACAAGAGCGCTTGCTTTACGGCGCTCGTGATCGATGATTCCATTTCCGGGCACTGAGCTGATGATACATCCGTCTTGGGGGCGACGTCCTGCGGAGAGGGGGGGAATCACGATCGTCGAACTCATGGTGACATGCGCGATCGTCGCCATGGTCTTTTTCGTGGTGTGGCAGTTGTTCTCGAGCGGCATCAGGGGCTCGCAGGTAACCCAGGAGACCATCGATCACATTCGCGACTCGGCTATTCTCTTTCGAGCCATTGATAGAGATATACAACAGATGGTTCCCTGGCCGGTCCGTGATTCGTCCGGCAATGACAGGGGAGGCGAGGTCGTCTATGCGCCTTCCGGGCAAAATGCCCATGAAATGCGCTTCTGGGCCCGGAACGGCTCCGGATTTCATCAAGTCCGATATCGGTTTGCTGCCGAGGCAAAGGAGAAAAAGCTGTTCCGCGAGGAGTTGAACGGAGTGGGGAGTGTCGTAAGATCGGAAAACTTCGGCGGAGCCGTGATCGAAAACTTCCTTGTTCGGAGCACGGGCGAGCGGGGTGACTGCGTGAAAGTCACAGTCGTGTTTTGCGGCAAGTTGAAAAAAAACACCGTGTTCGAACGGGTGTTCGCGATCGGCGCCCTTTCGCCGGAAGGCGCTCGACACTGGGTGTATGACTGACTGGCCGAAAAACGGGGGAAAGAATATGTTTCATAAAATATATGATCTAGTGCATTATAACGTCGGGGCGGCCGGGAAGCGGGTAATCCTTTCTTTGCCGGGAATGGCACGTGCGTTTCTCTTCTTGCTCGTGTTGTGCTCAGCCTCCGTTGGATTCGGGCAGACCGATCCGATCGATAAGGCTTTGGAAAACGGCATGGCTAGGCTTGCGCCGAATGCCGCCCCGTTCGGGAAGAATGCGGACGGTTCTCCGTATTGGCCTTCGAGCGATCCTGCATTCGTTCAGGCGCGTCCTCCGGTTGTCTCCTGCGCGCAGCCCGGCGTCTTTTCAGTCTCGGAAATGTGGAATGCAAACAAACGGGGGGAGACCAGCAAGGTCGACTCCATGGCTCGATATCTCAATGACTATCCTCCCGGAGCAAAAATCGATCCGGTCCGTACGCGGCAGCTTATCAGTTCAAGATTTACACCGGATCCGGCAATGGTCATGTCCCCCGGTGCGCCTCAGTTCGTCAGGGCTCAAACACCGGATTTGACGGTGCAGAAGTTGCGGAAAGCGTATCTGCTCGATATCGAGCGGCACGGACGGCTGGTTTTCGAAGGAAAAGACGGGAAAGCGCTCGAAATCGCGTTGAAGTGGCAGACCATCGCCAGGCTTTTCCCGGACCGTATTTCGGAAATCACGATGAATGTCGCATCCCGGCACGGCGTTTCGAGCTTTGAAGGCTGGATCAATTTAGTCGTGAGCAAGGACTGGCAGGTCGCCCGTCTGCAGGGCCTTCCGCCGCAGATCCCGATCTCCGCACAGACGACGTCGGCTCCTGCGGCTCCGGCTGCTACGATACAGGTCTATGACAACAAGGCCGGCACATGGGTGGAGGCCGGCCAGGTGATTTACGACGCCATGGTCGAGCAGGGAAGCGGAAAATTCGGCCCCAGCCCGGGTTTGTATTTTCATGCCGGCGGAACCGTGGGACCGACCCCATGAGATAACAAAAGTATTGCATATAGATTGTGCAAGGGAGTGAACGAATGAACGTCTCAAAAATAGCGACTTGTCTTCTAATGGTTCTTCTTCTCGAAACCGTCGGCATGGCATGGGGACCACTCAGCCATGTGCAGATCGCCCTCGACGCCACGAAACAGGCGAACGGATCCATATCCGCAGAGTGCATGGGCGCCTTCCTCGCCGGTTGCACGGAGCCCGACATCGGAGCCGGGCAGGGCTCAGCCGGACTGGACAACGGCGTCTCGGAAAACTACCAACTCTACCACGACCCCGTTTTCGTCGATGCCATGATCGCCGTTGCCAAGCGAAAAGGCGGCAAGGAAGGGAGCTTGCTCCTTGCCCGCGCGAAGGGATTCCAGGCACACATTCTGGCCGACTCGGTCGCTCATACGGGGTCGGGGTATCCGAATACGAAACAACTTTACAACACGATCGCCATTTCCGAAGACTACATGCCGAGTCATATCGGAAACGAAATGTGTCTGGATCTTCTTGCCTATAACAGTCTGGGTGGCTCCGTAAGCGGAAAGAGCTTCGACTTCATCGATGCGGCGACCTTGAGCGAAGTTCGGGCGGAATACGCGAAGGAGAAGGGTATCACGCTCACGTCGAACACATCCGATCTGGAAAAGCAGATCCTGACTCACAAGCTCACGGTTGAATCGGAGATCGCCGTCGGAAAGGAGCTGAAGAAGAACAATCCGGAGCGGCTTGCAGAAATCGACACCTTTTATTCGGACCGGGCCAAGGGTGTGAATGGAAACGGGGGACTGGAACAGGCAACCGCGAAGGTGGCATCGGTGGACTTTGGCGAACTTTCCAAGAAATACTCATCCGACACGGGCTTGAAAGAGAAGGTTGTCGGCGGTTTCCACGATCTGATTGGCGATCTCACGAAAAATGGGGCTAGCACGGCGGTGGAGACGGCCGAGGGGCTGGTCATCATGCTGAACAAGCAGAAGAAGGTTTCGGAAACCGTTCAATCGGCGCTCAACGAGAAGGTTGAAAGTCGCAATAACCGATTGATCGGAAATCTGGTGCTGAACCTTCTGCGGCAGGACGATGCAAGTTTCGCGGAAATCGTGCTCAATACGGAAAAGGCCGTTCAGGGCAGTATGTGGAATGACGAAGACAGGCTCAAGGCGCTCAAAATCGAGGAGGAACTCCTCGCAAAGAGGGAAGAAGAAGCGAAAAAGAAGTGGGAAAGCCGCCCATGGTGGAATCTCTGGCTGCTGATCACGAACGCAGATCAGAATACCTATCTGACGCTCAAGGCAAGGCATGACGTCGTTCTCGAGGAAATCGCGCAACTGGAGGGAACGTCGCATGCCGGCTCTCCCGGGGTTTCCTCATCGGCCGAATCTCTGACGGGCAGTGCTGCCCGAGAGGCGTCCGACGCCAACTCGACCCTCAATTCGGTTCTGAACCAGTAAGAGTCTCGAATTGTCCTAGCCCTTCGGGAGTCGCCGTGATCTCGGCGATGTTTCGAAGGGCTTTTCATGATTGGGACAGAATATCGAGGATTTCTTTTTGCTCCTCGAGGATCCGTGCTATGGATGGGGGGGGAAGCTTCTCTTTTGCCTCCATCTGCTCTGTATCCGTTGCTTTTCCTCCAAGAAACATCGTGGCCAATATCGTATCTGAGTTGTTCTGTCCCTTCGTTTTCAGCTCCTGCATGGCGTTGAAACGTTTTTGGGCGAGGGCGCCCCAGGTCGGATCCCCGTTTATCGCCGTCAGATAGGCTGATCTGGCCTTCTGCAGATCTCCCATGCGTTCGTAGATACCGCCCAATTCTATATTAAACGGTATATTATAGGGATTCTTTTCGAGCTTTTCCTGCAGAAGGGTGACCGCTCCGGGGGCATTATCCGTCATTTCGAGCGCTGCCGTCCGTCGGAAAAGGAGCCCGATGTTTTCCTGGTCGGCCTCCTGCAGCGCGGGAAGCAATTCCAGTGCTTTGCCGTATTCCCCGTTCATGAACGCGCTTTCCGCAACCATGAACTGAACATAGGCATTTCCCGGATCAGCCGACAAAACAGGAGCAAGTATTTTCAGAACCTCGGAATACCGTTCCTGTTTGAATCTCAACCGGGCTTCCGGAAAATACAACTGTTTGCCGTCGGGATCGCGCTTTCTCCAGGCGGCAAGGACTTCTTCCGCCTCCCGCAATCTGTTTTCTCGAATGAGCAAATCCATCAGTTCATGAGGAGCGCGGGGCTCTTCCGGAAATTCTTTCATGACGAGTCGCAACACCCTCACGGCATCTTCCGTTTCGAAAAGGTCGAGATGCCGCAGGCCTTTTCTCAGCAAAACGGCTTTCCGCTCGCTTTTGTCTGCTGTCACTCCGTGTTGTTTCTGCAGGAATTCGGCAAAAGCCAGCAGCTTTTTCCCGTTAGCGGTCTGTAATTTCTGAAAGGCGGTGTGGGCCTCGTCATTTTTTGCCTGGGCAAGGAGATATTCTCCTTTGAAAAAGTACAGCATGGCTGACCTCTGAAATCTGGCGAGAAGTTCGCCCAATCGCTTGCATGCGGGAGGCCAATCCAGGATGATACGATCATAGAGGCTCAGACACAGTCGGATACGGGGATCCTGGGGCGATCGCCGATGCTGGGCGTCGAAATAGGCTTTGGCCTCTTGAAGATCAGCCTTCCGGGATTCGACGCTCAATATCGGATCGGAAAAGAGCAGATATTTGTAGTATTTCTTCAGACCCTCTTCGAATTTTTCCTGCTGAAAGAGGGTAAGAGCTTCAAAATACGAACAGATCGGCCGTTCATCACTCGCGAAAAGCGAAAGAGACAGAAAGAAACACCCAAGGACGGTTCCTGCCAGATATTTTCCTTTCATATCTTCTCCGGAATAAGCTTTATCCCATTTTACCTCTTTCGGGAAACGGTGCCTATCCCGAGCGCGTGTTTTTGACTCTGGAACAGTGGAAGCGAGCGGAGTCGCAAACGGAATACGGATTCGGACGAGGCGATACCCCGGATGGAACCCTGAGGATGCCGATGCGATCGAAGGGACGAGAATGATTGCGTTTGACCTGGCGTATCCGGGATCGCTACACTCCATAAAAATAGTGAGGATGATTCCATCATGACAAATACAACCTCGAAATCTGCGATCAAAGCCGGTGTGCTCTCCATTCTTCGATCGTTCATCCGGACTCGCATGGCAGGCGATTCCTCCGCGACATGGGGAACGCGATTCCGGTTCATGGAGGCCGGCTTCGCGATTCTGTTTTTCGTGACGTTCGCGATCCTTCTATCGTCGGGATCCCTCGACGGACTTGAAAACCGGACGCTCGACTGGCGATACCGAGCCCGGACCACGCAGGAGACAAAATCGAAAATCATGCTGGTCCTCCTGACGGATGAGTGTCTGACGCGTATGGGCAGCTGGCCTTTGTCGAGATCGCTGTATTCGACTGTCATAGACCGATTGGCTTCAGCGGGGGCGCGAACAGTAGCGCTAGATATAATATTAGAAGATGTATCCACGGCTGATCCTGCCGGCGATCGTGCGTTCATCGACAGCTGCGCCAGATCCGGCAACGTGGTGCTCCCTCTCGTGTTTTCGGAACTCCAGGCATACGAAGATCCGGCCTCGCCGCCCATCCTCATAGAAGAAGTGCGTCCCCCCTTCAAGGAACTTGCCGATGTCGCCGGTGGGTTCGGCTACATCAATGTCGATTTCGATTACCTGAACCCGGATGGCGTCATCCAAAAGACTTTCCTCGCACATCGTTTCGAAGACCAGTGGATTCCGAATTTTCCACTGGCGGTTGCCGAACGGGTTTTGGGACAGAAGGCTGAAATCGGAGAGAATGGTGTTGCTATCGGCGGCCGACGGATTCCGCTCATCGATCTTCCCCCCTGGAAACCCGTCAAGAATTCCTGGCATGCGGCCACGGGCAAGGCCGTCTACATCAACTATCTGGGTGAGCGTCTGAAGGAGCCATTCGAGACCTTCGCATTCGCCGATATCGTAGAAGGAAAATTCGATCCAGCCGCGTTTCATGACGCTGTCGTGTTCGTGGGACCGTCGGCTGTGGGACTTGGCGATCTCCAGTTGAGTCCGCACGGTCTCAAACCCGGGGTGATTACCCACGCAAACCTCCTCGAGAATATCCTGTCCTCGAATTTTCTTCAGGCTCCGTCCATTGTTTCGCAACTGGGTCTCGTCGGGCTTTTTGCCCTGCTGACGTTCGGTATTCTGTGTTGGGAAGGTGCGTTCCTCGCTTCGACGTCGATGCTCTCAGTTCTTCTCATCGGGTATGTGGCTCTCTGCTACCTGGTATTTTCCCGACAAGGGCTGGTTCTGCCGATGACGATCCCTTTTCTGCTTTCCGTGTCATTGTATGTGGTCGTCCGCTTTGCCCAACTGATCGCGAATCTTCGGCAAGCCAACGCCATTCTCACGGACCAGAACATCCGGCTCGACCAGCAGGTCCGGGAGCTGACGGCCCTGCATGAGGCGGGAAGCAGGTTCCCGGCGATCCTGGAGATGAACGTCCTTTCGAACGAAGTCATCGGCAAGTTCTGCGAGCTATGGCGGGCGGACGCCGGGTTGCTCGTCTACTTCGAGCCTCAGACCGGCAAGGTCCAGCCCCTTGGCCAGGTCGCTGGGCCACGGGGAGAAATATACATACAGGAATATAGAACTGAGTTGGCTGACGAGCTGAAGATCGTTTTCGACGGCAAGCGACAGCTCAGACGAAAAGACTCGCACCTGTACACGACGTATCTTCCGCTGCTCGTCGGCAGCCGTTGTTGGGGCGCCGTCTGTCTGCATGAGCCGTCGTCCGATGACCCTGCCCGGCAGAGCGAGTATTTCTGGACGACGCTTCTCGGAATCTCGGGGACGGCACTCGAAAACGCCCGTTTGTATGAGATGGCCCGCGAAGTATCCCTGGCTCGCCAGGTGCAGGCCAACTTCCTCCCCAAGAAACCTCTCGAGCTCAATGGATACCGCGTTTTCGGCCACTCCCGGCCGGCGACGCAGCTCGGCGGTGATTACTTCGACTACTTCATCGCCGATGACAAATATCTTGTCGTATTGATCGCGGACGTCATGGGGCACGGCGTTCCGGCCGCCCTAGGAATGACGATCGTGAAAACCTCCGTCTTGCAGCGTGTGAAAGAGGGATTCTCGATCGAGATGTTGGTGAATACGATCAATGACACCCTGATGAACAGCCAGGAGCGTCGGCTCATGGTGACGGCCCAGTTCACCGTGATCGACACGATCCGAAACGAATCCGTCATCTACCACCGCGGCCATGTGTATCCGTTCCGAAGAACCAGGGATGGTGCCTGGTCCCAGCACCGCTGCATCGTAGCTCCTCCGCTGGGGGTCAGAAAACAGGCTCCCAGTCCCGGGACCCCTGTCGAAATTCTCCCCGGAGAAAGGTGGATGTTCTATACCGATGGACTGTATGAATCGCTCGGGGAGGGCGAGGAGAGCGAAATGAAAATTGCCGCTCTCCAGACGTATCTCGGAACCCGCCCTCTGGTCCCGATCACCGAAGCCTGTGCGGACATACTCGATCATCACCCGTCATTCTTGACGGGGCAGCCGCAACCGGATGATTACACTGTGCTGCTGCTCGAGCGCGAACTGGCCGAATGATGTCCGAAATGTGCTGGAATTCCTCATGCGCTTGCCATGGCTTCTGCATTCGGAAGACGGCATGGTATCATGCACGGATGAGGTTCGAATTTCCGGAGGTGAGAAGCGTGATGAAGCTGATTGCCCGCATGCTTGCGGTGATAGCCATTCTTTTGGCGCCGATGCAGGGTGTCGTTGTTGCAGCCGAGAAAGAATGGACCTTCATGGTGTTCATAAACGCCGACAACAACCTCGACGAGTACGGCGTTGCCGACCAGGAAGAGATGGCCGTGGTCGGAAGCAGTGATCGGCTCGACATCGTCACGCTGATCGACCGGTATGCCGGCCCGGCGACGATGAATCACATCGAGAAGGGGCGCATCACGAAGCTGTCCGACGAGGGCGAACTCGACATGGGTGACTGGCGCGAGCTGGTGCGGTTTGCGAAAACCGCGATGGCGCGCTTCCCGGCGAAACACTACGCGCTCGTCGTCTGGAACCACGGAGCGGGTTGGAAACTGAAGGGCGCCGCGCTCAAGGGTATCTCCTACGACGATTCCAGCAACAACCACATCACGACGAACCAGCTCGGCGACGCGATGCGCGAGATCCGCGACGTTACGGGGCGGAACATCGACCTGTTCTGCATGGATGCCTGCCTGATGCAGATGTTCGAAGTGGCCTGGTCGGTGCGCGATGCCTGCGACTACATCGTCGCTTCCGAGGAAACCGTGCCGGGCGACGGCTACCCCTATACCGATGTTCTTCGCGCACTGAAGCCGGGAATGGGGCCTGTCGAGTTCGGAACGGCGCTCATCAACGCGTTCCGGCTCGTCTACAGCCATGACGTCCCGCAGGAGGGGCCGTGGGAAATCCGGCGTGCGGAGCGCGTCGTCAAGCGCACGACCATGTCACTGCTCGACACGGCGCTGCTGCCAGAGCTGAAAGACCGGCTCGACGGCGTCTGCGACGCTATCATGGCAGGGAACCACGCGGCGGCGCTGAACGCGGCCCTCAAAAAGGCCGAGCATTTCTCCTATTACGACAACGTCGACCTGAAGGATTTGCTCGACATCCTGAAGCCGAACGTGAAGGATCCGGCGGTTCTCGGCGCGATCGCGAAG
>JAKJFL010000689.1:0-2168 GCA_022704935.1 Candidatus Rifleibacteriota bacterium | reverse complement strand
CCGCCATTGCCGTGCGACTTTCCCGGCGTAGGGAGGCCTCCGGGGCGGAAATCGCCGGACGGAGATGCCGACTGGGTCAGTGCTGAGGTGGAAGCATCGGGGCGTGAAGTCGTCTCGATGGATCCGGGCGTTTCCGTCCCTGGGCGGGAAGGCCCTTTTCTGCCGTTCTCGCGCGTCATTTTCTTCCCCGTTTCGGGGCCACGCCCCGTTCGAACGGCATGGGACCTGAAAAAGAGGAACAATAGAATGCAGCAACAGACAGATACGACCAGAGCCAGGATCGCAACCCGCTGATTATCCAATCGTCATTCCTCGCTGAATATGGATCTGTTGCAGAAACACGAGCCTACCGTATCAGACGAACGGGAAACCCCGGTGGTTCATTCCGGTCTTCTCCCTCCGATGATAGCATGAGTCGGAATTGCACTCCACGGCCGTCTGTTTTATCATGGCGCCGTGCCCGTAACCGCGACATTCCTGCCGCGAGAATCTCTTGAAAGGACACCACGCATGATCAGCAAGAAAATGGCAAAAATCATGAACGAGCAGATCACCAAGGAACTGTTTTCCGGATATCTGTATCTTTCGATGGCTTCGTATTTCGAAGTCGAAAACCTTCCCGGCATCGCCACCTGGATGCGCGTTCAGGCGCAGGAAGAAACATCCCACGCGATGATCTTCTTCAACTACATGGCCGACCAGGGCGAGCGCGCCCTCATGGGTGCCATCGCCGCCCCCGAAACCTCGTTCAAATCGACCCTGGACGTCTTCGAAAAGACGCTCGCCCATGAGAAGACCGTCACTGCCTCGATCTACAAACTGCTCGATCAGGCCGTCGCCGATCACGACTATGCCACCCAGAACTTCCTCCAGTGGTTCGTCAAGGAGCAGGTCGAGGAAGAGAAAAACGCCGACACGATCATCGGCAAGCTCAAGCGCATCGGGAAAAGTGAAGACGGCCTGTTCATGCTCGACAAGGAACTTGCCGCCCGCGTGTTCGTTCTCCCTGCCCCTCTCGCCGGCGGAGCCGCATAAATCGGAAAATCAGACACCCACCCAGACAACAATCATCAGACGGTGCAGCGAACGTTGCACCGTTTTTTTGCGACCTGAGGTTCGCCTTTTCCCGAGGACGTCGGTATTGCATTGGAAAGAGGGTGAATGATATTCTCCACCATTCTCGTTCGCGATTTCGCGGATGAACCAGACGAAAGAGGTACGGCATGCGACAGAAAGAGGATGGGCTGAATCTCGCCCCGACTCCGGCGACAGACAAGCCCCGGGGATTTATCGATCACATTTTCGCGACCAAGTCCGTCACAGAGATATCGGCGACGCTCGATGAAAATCCCCATGGTACAGGGCTTCGTCGTACACTCACCTCCTGGGACCTCACCCTCCTCGGGGTCGGCGCCATCATCGGCGCAGGAATCCTCTCGACGCTCGGCACCGGGCTCGCCGGCGGTTTCGACTCGGCATACGGCATCACCCGCCCGGCAGCCGGCCCCGCCCTCGTCATCAGTTTTATTCTGACCGCCATCGCATGCGGATTCACCGCCCTCTGTTACGCCGAGATGGCATCGATGATCCCCGTCTCGGGATCGGCGTATACCTATGCCTATGCAACGTTGGGCGAGTTGTGCGCCTGGATCATCGGCTGGGATCTCCTTCTCGAGTATGCCGTCTCTAACGTGGCCATCGCGATCTCGTGGGGCGGGTATGCAAACAATCTTCTCCATGGGCTCGGCCTTCATCTGCCCGCCTGGCTGACGATCGATCTTCGGACCATGCTGCTGCCCACGAAGGAGTGGCTGACGGCGCACCCGGGCTTTTCTTTTACCGACAAGCTCGCCCTCCTTCCTCAGTGCCTGAGCGGGGTCGTCAACGGAGCCGACGTGTTCGTCAACTGGGCGGTTCTCAAAACGGCGCCGGTCATCGGCGGCATTCCGGTCGGAATCAACCTCCTGCCGATGTGCATCACTTTCTTCATCACCCTGCTGTGCGTGTGGGGCATCAAGGAGTCGGTGCGGCTCAACAACATCATGGTGGCGATCAAAATCGGCCTGTTGCTGCTCGTCATCGCCGTCGGCGCCTTTTACGTGAACCCAGCGAATTACACGCCGTTCTCTCCCAACGGCTGGAGTGGCATCCAGGCCGGTGCCGCGATC
>JAKJFL010000071.1:0-10407 GCA_022704935.1 Candidatus Rifleibacteriota bacterium | reverse complement strand
GACGAGGCCGAACGCTGCCACAGGCTCGCCATGATCCACGAAGGCCGCCTCCTGGCCCTCGGCACGCCCGCCGAGATGAAAGCCCTGATGCCAGGCGCGCTTCTCGAGCTGATCGTTCCCGAAGCCCGCAAGGCCGCGGCAGTGCTGAAGCCGGCCTTTTCCGCCGGCCGTGTCAACGCGTTCGGCGATCGCATCCACCTCGTCACCCGCGCCCCCGAGCGGGACGTCGGCATCGCCCGCGACCGGCTGTCGGAAGCGGGCCTGCCTGTCAGGGAATCCCGCGAAATCGCCCCCACCCTGGAAGACGTCTTCGTCGCCCTCGTGACGTCCGACGATCCGGACGGGAGCCACGCACATGCCAACTGAAGCTTCCCGCCCCGCCGTCGAGGTCGAAGCGCTGATGAAGCGGTTCGGCGACTTCGTCGCGGTGAACCGCCTCAGCTTCTCGGTGGCGCCGGGCGAAGTCTTCGGCTTTCTGGGGCCGAACGGAGCGGGAAAGAGCACGACGATCCGCATGCTCTGCGGCCTGCTCACTCCCGACGACGGGCGCGGCACCGTCGGCGGGCTGGATATCGCGACCCAGCCCGAGCTGATCAAGGCGAACATCGGTTACATGAGCCAGCGGTTCTCGCTGTATGAAGACCTGACGGTCGAGGAGAACCTAGATCTATATTCAGGAGTATATGGCGTGCCCTTCGACCTGAGGAGTGCCCGAAAAAGCCGGGCGATCGGGATGGCCGGGCTGGAGAGGCACCGGCGCAGCATGACGCGCGACCTGGCGGGCGGCTGGAAGCAGCGTCTGGCCCTCGGCTGCGCTATCCTCCACGCGCCCCAAATACTGTTCCTCGACGAGCCGACCTCCGGCGTCGATCCCATCAGCCGCCGCAGGTTCTGGGATCTCATCGCCGAGCTCGCCGCCGGCGGGGTGACGGTCTTCGTGACGACCCATTACATGGATGAAGCCGAATACTGCGACCGGCTGGCCCTCATCTATCACGGAGACATGATCGCCCACGGTTCGCCGGCGGAGCTGAAGCGCGAACATGCCGCAAGTCTTCACGAACTCAGGTGCGGCCGCCTCGAGGATGCACTGGAGATGCTTTCCTCCTTTCCGGAGGTCCGTGACGCAGCACTGTTCGGGGCGACGCTGCATTTCACCCCACGCACTCCGGCAGACGTTTCCGCCATCGCCGCGAAGCTCAGCTCAGCCGACATCCCCGACGCCGCCATCAGCCCGATCAGGCCGACCCTCGAAGACGTGTTCGTCGAGCTGATCGAGGCCGACAACCGGGCCAGGGAGGGAACGGAGCGATGATCGATCTCATGCGGCTCCGGGCCGTGGCGCGCAAGGAGTTCCTGCACGTCATCCGCGATCCGCGGAGTCTCGGTCTCGCCATCGCCCTGCCGATGTTCCTGATGCTGACGTTCGGGTATGCCCTCTCGCTCGACGTCGACCGCGTCGGCCTGCTCGTCCTCGACCGGTGCGACACGCCCCTCAGCCGCGATTTCGCCGCGCGGTTCACCGGGTCGAGATATTTCAAGCTCGTCAGTAATATATTTTCTTATATAGACATTGACCGAGCTTTCGAGCAGCGGGAGGCCATGCTCGCCCTTTCGATTCCTCCGGATTTCGAACGGGACCTCGGGGCCGGAAGGAAGGTGACGGTCCAGATCCTCGTCGACGGCAGCGACGCGAACACCGCGACGATCGCCCTCGGCTACGCGGAGTCGGTCATCGCGGGCTTTTCCGGTGACATCCTGCTCGAACGCCTCCGCCGCCAGGGCCGCAGGCCGCCCGAAATGCCCGTCGAGATCAGGCCCCGCGCCTGGTACAACCCCGACATGGAGTCACGGCTGTTCATCATCCCTGGCGTAATGGCCGTCGTATTGATGATCATCGCCGGGCTCCTGACGCCCCTTAGCGTCGCCAGGGAGTGGGAGACGGGCACTATGGAGCAACTGATCTCGACCCCCGTCACCCGCACCGAGCTCGTCCTTGGCAAGCTCGCGCCATATTTCACTATCGGCATGCTCGACGTCGTTCTGACGCTGTTCGCCAGCCGCTATCTGTTCGGGGTGCCGATGCGCGGCAATCCCGCCCTCCTCCTGTCGATCGCGGCCGTCTACCTCACCGCCGGCCTCGGCCTGGGCATCATGCTCAGCATCGCGACCCGCAACCAGCTTCTGGCCAGCCAGGCGGCTATGGTAGCGACGTTCCTCCCCGCCATGCTGCTCTCGGGCTTCATCTCGGCGATCAGTCAGATGCCCGACCCCGTCCAGGCAATCACCCGCGCATTCCCGGCCAGGTATTTCGTCACCATCCTCAAGGGGATCCAGCTCAAGGGCCTCGGCATCCAGGCGCTGCACGCCGAGATCATCATCCTTCTGCTGTTCGCCGGCTTTTTTATATCTCTTTCTATCATTCTTTTCCGGAAGAATCTCGAATGAGCGACGCATCCACCGCGCGCAATACATCCGGACAGGCGTCGGAATCCGGCGTGAACGGATTCTTCCGCCGCGCCGAGCGGATCCGGCGACTCGTCATCAAGGAGTTCATCCAGATCTTCCGGGACAACCGGATGAAGGGCGTGATCCTGGTCCTGCCGTTCATCCAGTTGTTCGTCTTCAGCTACGCGATGGCGACCGACGTGAGGCACGTCCCGACCGCCGTCTGCGACCGCGACGGGACTCTTCAGAGCCGCGAGCTGACGGCGCGCTTTTTCGGAAGCGGCGTTTTCGCCGACGTCGGCGCTCCCCGAACCGACTCCGAGCTCAGGGAGATACTCGATCTCGGAAAGGCTCTCGTCGTCCTGCGCTTCGAGCCCGGGTTCGGCGCAGGAATCGCCGCCGGCCGAACGATGCCGCTCCAGATCCTCGCCGACGGCACCGACTCGAACACCGCCGGAATCGCTCTCCAGTATGCGAACCGTATCATCCGCGCGTTCAACGACGATCTCAGGCGCGAACGACTGCGGCGGACGGCGGGCACCCTCCCGCGCGCCGGCGACGTGGCGGTCGAGAGCCGTTCCTGGTACAACCCGAATCGGGAGGCCGTCTTCTACTTCGTCCCGGGCGTCGTCGCCCTGATCGTCTCGCTCGTATCGCTGATGCTGACAGGCATGGCGATCGTGCGCGAGAAGGAGATCGGCACCATCGAACAGATCATGGTCTCGCCCATCACGCCGTTCGAGTTCATCATCGGGAAAACCCTTCCATTCGCCCTGATCTGCATCGGCGAAATCGTCCTCGTCATGAGCGTGGCGGTCTTCTGGTTCGGCATCCCGGTGCGGGGATCGATCGTCCTTCTGTTTGTCGCGGCGGGGCTGTATATGCTGACGACGCTCGGCATCGGCCTCCTGATCTCGACCCTGTGCGAGACGCAGCAGCAGGCGATGATGAGCACGTTCCTGTTCTTCACGCCGGCTATGCTCCTCTCCGGCTTCGCTTTCCCGATCGCGAACATGCCGGATGTGATCCAGGCGCTGACGCTGATCAATCCGATGCGCTATTTTCTCGTGATCATCCGGAGCATCTTTTTGAAGGGAACCGGCATAGCCGTGCTCTGGCCGCAGTTCACGGCGCTCGCCCTGATCGGATTCACGACATTTTTCCTCTCGTCGCGCCGGTTCCGGAAAACCATCTCGTGAGGGTCAGAAGATCGGCATGCCGCACTTGGTGCAGAACTTCGTCTGCATGTCGTTCTCGGTGCCGCAGTTGTGGCACTCGATGACCTTGGGCTTCCCGTCGATCTGCACGTTCTGCTTCATTTCCTCACCCGCCATCTCGGGAGGAAGCATGCCCGGCCGGGCCGACGCAGCCGTCATGGTCTGAGCCGTCGCATCGTTGCCCGCCAGCGTGAGCGAGCCGATATTCTGGCCGATGATGTTTCCCAGATCGACGCCGGAGCGGATACCTTTCACAAGATATATTTCGATCGGCATAGATTTGCCCTTCACCATGATCGGCTCTAGCGACGTCGTGACGAAATACTCCTTCACGAGGTCGTAGACGCTCTTAGTGATCAGCAATTCCATCGGTTTGGCATTCGCCATGACGCGCGCCGCTAGGTTCACATTGTCGCCGATGACCGTGTAGGAGAGTTGTTTTTCAGAGCCCATGTAGCCGGCCGTGACTTCGCCGGTGTTGATGCCGATGCCGATCTGGATGACCGGCTTGCCTTCCCGTTCCCAGGTCTTCTGGAGTTCCTCAAGGGCGGCGAGCATTTTCACGCCGCACAGCACGGCGCGGATCGGATCGTCGGGCCGGGAGACGGGGGCGCCGAACAGGGCCATCAGCTCGTCGCCGACGTATTTGTCGAGGGTTCCGTCAAGCTCCATCAGAATGTCGGTCATGCGGGTGAAATAAACGTTCAGCTGTTCGACGATCGCGGTCGGGTCCATCTTTTCCGACATCTTGGTGAAACCGCGGATATCCGAGAAGAACATGGTGCATTCGCACTTGCTGCCGCCGAGCTTGAGTGCCGAAGGATCGCGCATGATCATGTCGGCGACGCTTGGGGAGACGATGCGCGACAGGCTTCCCTTGAGTTCCTCGTTTCTGCGGAGCTGTTCCTCACTGATTTTCTTCGTCGAAACGAGGTCTGCCATCGTCGCGGAGTAGAGTTTGGCGTTCTTCATGACGAGGCCGGCCACGTCGGCGCAGGTCGCAAGCAGGTTCTGGTCGTCGCGCGTGTAGTCGGGATTCTGCATTTTCTCGACGTTCAGCACGCCGAACACCTTGTTCTCGACGTAAATGGGCGCGGCGATGATCGATTTGAGCACGCCCTGGCCCACCAGGCCCTTTGTCTTCGGATCGATCTCGCACTCCTTGACACCGAGCGCTCCCCCCTGGGCTTTCTCGCTCCCGCCGCTTCTCGACAGGAACGCGATGATGCTGTTTTCCTCGTGGGGAATGACAAGGTCCTTATACTCCTTGGCCGTCATGCCTTCCGCCCTGACGATCCGGAGTTTTCCTTCGGCCTCGTCGTTCAGGAGCAGCTGGACCCGGCTCGCGTCGAGGCCTTTACTCACGATTTCGAGCATCGTCGTGAAGATCTCGTCACGATCGAGACTCTTCGAGAGGTTCTTGATCCGCAACAGCGTCGTCGAAAGCTTCATCGACTTTTTACTGAAATCGTCCTTGATCTGACGAATTTCGCGCTCCATGCGCTGTTCCGCGGTTTCATTCGGGTCGACCGGCTCCGCGGCGGCCTTTTCCTTCGCACCCTTCAGCTTTTTCTCTTCCTTTTCAGCCTTCCCGGCGAGACCTCCGAGGTCGGACTCCTTCGCCGCATCCCTGCGTGCCTGATCGTCGCGGTATCGTGCAGCCGCGCCCGGATCGACGCGGGCCTTGAGCGACCCCTGGTCTCCCCCCTTCAGTTTTTTCACCGCCTCCCATTTGAAGAAGAGGTAATACAGGAAGCCGGCGCTGAACAGAACCAGGACCGAATACACCTCCCACCAGTCCTCGATCGGGAACCGGTCGGGTCTGTATTTCAATGCCAGGGTAGCCCCGCCCACCAGCAGGGGAAGCACGAAGGCGAGAAACGTCGTGGCGACCTTTTCCCCCAGCATCCCGAGGACGCCTACGATCGCAAGCACATAAAAATAGTTATATATGAATGCATATATCTTAGGAACCTTGTTGGTGAAAACGAGGTAGGCAACGCCCCCGATACCGATACTCCCGAGAAAAGCGAGAATATCCGTTATCCGGGAAGGTTTTTTCGCCTCACCGCCGATCCCTTCAGACATACGTTTCCATTATACCCTCTCGACCGAGGCATTGCCATGCGCGCAGCGTCGACAGATCAGGAGAAGCACATGCCTTTTTTCGCACCGTGACGATTTTCCGTCAGTGCTGAGCCAGTCGAAGCACGAGTGCCGTTCACCCTTCGACTGGCTCAGGCTGAACGGGTGTATGATTCTTCAATGCCAGGTAACGCGACTCTGCGTCAGCAGTTTCGCGAATCGATGCGCTTGACCTGGCCGACAGACAGGGTTAGCCGAAGCTCGTGATCTCCTCCATCAGGCGGTTCCCCGCGGCCGTTCCCGGAGTCATTTTTTCGAGGAGAGTCTGTGCCTCGGCAAACCGCCCCTTGACGCAGAGGAGGTGCCCATACCAGGCAAACGCGGGGCCGCAGCGGGGAAACGCATCACACGCCTCCATGGCCGCCTGAACGGCGTCCTCCATGCGTTCGGCGACGAAGAGGCCGATCGAACGGACCATGCAGGCGTATGCCGCCGTCTTGCCTCCCTTGCCGAGTGCGCTCGCCGCCGCGACCCATGATTCCATCGCCTCCCGCCGGCTATCCACCGCATCCAGAAGAGCCTGTTCGGAGAGCACGGAAGCCTTGACGAGCGGCAGTTTCGCGTATTCGAGAGCTCGCATCCAGTCCTGGCGCGCCTGCTGAGGATTTCCAAGCGCGGCATGGCACCGCCCAGTGACGAGAAGGCTCAAGGCCGTATCGTCTCCCCCAAATGACGCCGCGCGCGATTCAGGAATCGCATTGATCGCTTTCAGCGCTCCGGCGAAGTCGCCGGTGACGCTTTTCAGCAAGGCCTCCAGCAGGATGCCGTACGCCGCCTGCCGGGAACCGGCAAACAGCGAGTGAAACTCGAACAGCAGTTTCCGGCATTCATAGATGTCTTCCAGCTCGAGATAGGCCCTGATCATGGTCAGCTGCATCTCCGGGAAAGAGGCCCGGTCGTGGAGCGCGAACAGCTTCTTCCCCGTGAGGATGACCGCTTCGAACTCCTCTTCCTCGAGTCTGATGACTGCCTGCGCCTCGTGAAGTTTCGCATCGGAGAAACTCTCCCCGCCGTCCGCGCTGACGACGGGCATCATGCGGCTCAGGCCCGTCACCTTGGCAGCCTGAAACACCATGAATCGCCCGAGCGGCATCCAGAATGCCGCCAGGCCCGTACAGACGATCGAAACAAGCATTCCAGGCAGTCGGATCATGACATCGAGCCGGCTCTGGAAGATCAGCACGAATGCCATGAACCACCAGCAGAAGAACCAGACGGCATACAGCTCACTTCGCCTGGGGCGCTTCCGCTCAGGGAGGAAAAAAAGCAGAGGCAACGCGATGAAAAACCCGATCGTGACGACATGCATCGCGATCAGGAGGCGCGGGATGATCCAGATCGAGTCGTAGATCGAGAACGTATCGACAAGCAGGGCCGCTCTTGCATCCGGCAGCCCGAGCCACCCGGCGGCAGCAACATGGAGGACAGCGAGCAGGACAAAGATGACGTTTTCCCGGAGCGGTGCTCCAGGTAATAGGCGCGCCGCAATGAACACGATGACACCGATCAGGATTAGGAGATACAGGATACCGATGTCGGGGGCCAGTCCGAGCGGAATGGCGCTCAGGTAGTTGATGAGAGAAACAGTCTGGAGGTAGACACTCCATGATTCGTCTCCATCGCCAGCTTTCAGAAACTCGGTGAGCCAATTTGAAAGCTGATCGGCGGAATAGGCGGCATCGATCAGCCTCAGAGAGTCGAGCTCTAGAATGAACAGGATGGTGAGTTCCCTGTATGAGAGAAACTCCCGGCCTCTCCTGTCGCGCAGAAGTTCGAGCTTCCTGTTTTCGAGTCCGAACATCCCACTCAGGAGCGCGAGCCTGATCCGCGCCCCGGCATTCGCAGGCTGGATTTTCAATATTTCGCTATATAATATCGCAGCTCTTTCAAGGTCTTCCTGGGCGACGGCGATACGGGCGAACAGCATGTTCACCCTCGCCTGCCCGGCCGGCGGCAACTGGTCGAACGGAATGCGCTTCAAAACCGCCCTGGAATGATCGAACTGGCCGAGCCGGCACAACAGATCCCCCCAGCCGAGCAAGGGCATCACGTTTCCGGGAAAAGCTTCGTAGGCGTCCTCGTAGGCTTCGACCGCCTCGGCGTATTCGCCGACAAGTTCTGCCTTTCGGGCCTTATCGACGAGAAGCCGCGCCTTTTCCCGGAGAAGGTGTTCGGACGGAGTTCCGACGGCTTGCTGACCGGCAACCTCCGCCATGCAGATGGTGACGACGCAAAGGCAGAAAAAAACTGCCTTGGCGAGCCATAAGCGGCGAACGCCGATGGTTCCTTTCATCAAAGGCGCAGAAAGAACCCGCCCCGATCAGGAGCGGGCATCCTGCAGTTTTCTCACGCCTGGCGGACGGCCATCAGTTCCTTCTGGCGCTTCGTCGCTTCGGTATCGAGACTGAAAGACACCTTCAGTACATCTCCTTCGCCAACCCCGTCGGGAAGCATGTCGCGATGGATGGTCAGCAGGTCGCCGTTCTCGACGAGACATCGGTAATACGCACCCTTGCTCGAATCGATCACTGCACGCATGTATATTTCTCCTTATAGATATCTTACGCCACGTTCAGAATCCAAGCTGGGAAAGCGCTCCCTCGACGAACAACCGGATCTCCTCGGTTGCGCCGCTGTCGAGAGACACTTCCATGAAGCCGATCCGGTTGCCGCGCATGTCGCCGCTTTTCGTCTTGTAGATCTCGATACGGTACACGCTCTCGCTCATGAAGTTCCGGTGAGGAAAGATCTTGATCAGCAGGGTGCTGGTGTCGGGCAGCCGAAGAAAGAAGCTTTCCTGCAGGGCACTCGAGTTCGCCGTCACAACGA
Organism: Candidatus Rifleibacteriota bacterium; assembly: GCA_022704935.1. GTDB lineage: Bacteria > Muiribacteriota > Ozemobacteria > Ozemobacterales > Ozemobacteraceae > MWAR01. The sequence goes on along the minus strand of JAKJFL010000071.1, from coordinate 1,768 downwards.
CGCCCGGGTCGGAGTTTCTGCGGAGCAGAAACCGCTGCATGACGCGGAAGACGATGTCTCCCACGTCGACCAGCGTCAGATCGCTTCCTTTTTCCATTCCTGCTCCGCAACGAACGTCTCGAGGGAAATCCCGGTCAGGTTCTCTCCCGTCCGCTTGCGGATCGTGATCTTCCCGCTCGAGGCTTCCTCTTCGCCAAGGATAGCCATGAAGGGGATTTTCTGCAACTGCGCCTGGCGGATCTTGTACCCGATCTTGTCGTTGCCCGAGTCGAGCCAGACGCGCACGCCGCGCCTGCGGAACTCTTCGGTCACCTTCTTCGCATACTCGAGATGCTTCTCCGAGATGGACAGGACGGCGACCTGGACCGGCGCTAGCCAGAGAGGCATGGCGCCGCCGTGGTGCTCGATCAGCACGCCGAAGAACCGCTCGATCGAGCCGAGCAGGGCGCGGTGCACCATATAGGGGCGGTGTTCCTGGCCGTCGGCGCCGACGAAGGTCATGTCGAACCGCTCGGGCTCGTTGAAGTCGAACTGGATCGTCGTCATCTGCCACTCGCGGCCCAGCGCGTCCTTGATCTTCAGGTCGATCTTCGGCCCGTAGAAGGCGCCGCCGCCCTCGTCGACCTCGCACTCGAGGTTTTCCTTCGCGACGGCCCGTTTCAGGGCTTCGAGAGCCGTATCCCAGCGCGACTGGTCGCCGACGGATTTTTCCGGGCGGGTCGCCAGATACGCCTTGATCTTTTCGAAGCCGAAGGTGCGCCAGAGCGAGAGGCTGAACCGCAGAACCTCGGCGATCTCGTCCTCGATCTGCTCGGGGGTGCAGATGATGTGGGCGTCGTCCTGCGTGAAGCCGCGCACGCGCAGCAGACCGTGGAGAACGCCGCTTTTCTCGTAGCGGTACACCGTGCCGAGTTCGGCCCAGCGCAACGGCAGATCGCGGTACGAGCGCTTCTGATTTTTATAGATCATGATATGGAACGGGCAGTTCATCGGCTTGATGAAGTAGTCGAACTCGTCGATCTTCATCGGGCTGTACATCGCGTCCTTGTAGAAGCCGAGATGGCCGCTGGTCTCCCACAGCCAGCTGCGGCCGATGTGCGGCGTGTTCACCAGGTCGTACCCGTTCCGGTAATGCATCTCTTTCCAGTAGCTTTCGATGATGTGGCGGATGCGGGCGCCGTTGGGGTGCCAGAAGATCAGCCCCGGGCCGACGTCTTCGTGGACCGAGAACAGGTCGAGGTCCTTGCCGAGCTTGCGGTGGTCGCGCTTCTTCGCCTCTTCGAGCATGTTGAGATAGGCGTCGAGCTCGTCTTTCGAGGCGAAGCAGGTGCCGTAGATGCGCTGGAGCATCGGCCGCTTCTCGTCGCCGCGCCAGTAGGCGCCCGCGACGCTGAGGAGCTTGAAATGCTTGACCGCGCCGGTATCTGGCAGGTGCGGGCCGCGGCAGAGATCGACGAACGCGCCGTGGCGGAACACCGAGATCCGCTCGGTTTCCGGGAGTTCATCGATCAGTTCGACCTTGAAGGGCTGGTTCAGCTTTTTGAACAATTCGAGAGCCGCGGCGCGGTCGAGCTCCTCGCGGGTGAACGCGCTCTTGGCGGCGATCGACGTCTGCATCTCTTTCTCGATGTAGGCCAGGTCGTCCACGGTGAGGGCGCGGGAGAGCTGGAAATCGTAGTAGAAGCCGTTCTCGATCGAGGGGCCGATGCCGAACTGGGCTTCGGGGAACAGCTTGAGGACAGCTTCGGCCATGATGTGCGCCATCGAA
>JAKJFL010000070.1:0-10417 GCA_022704935.1 Candidatus Rifleibacteriota bacterium | reverse complement strand
ATACTCCATCACGCTGACAGCTCGCGACAGCCTTGGCGCTGAGAATTCCGTCCAGCGCGACCTGTACATCAACGCAACCCCGACGGTAGCATTGAATCCCGATCCGGTGAGCGGCACCCGCTTCAGCAGAGGCGAACCGTTTTCGATCACGGCCGACGTTGGCGATTCCGGAACGAACGACAAGCTGACGATCCAATGGTGGGACCAACCCGCAAACAAGCTGATCTCGAGCGCCCAGCTGACAGAGGCAACCCACACCCTCACCACATCGAGCACGACAAGCGGCATTCACCAGATCGAAGCCCGGATCATCGACAGTTGCGGCATCGCCACGAGCGTCACTCGCTCGATTCTCATCAACGATCTCCCGATCCCAGGAATAACGATCAATTTTCCTCAATATGCAACAGCTCCTGGCAACATTCCGATTTTGCTTGCCACGAGTTCACCCATCAATATTTCTTACTGGGCGACAGACTCTGAAAAACTGGGTCTTCTTACATCAAGTCAGGTTACCTGCCATCTAACCAGCACAAAAGTCAATGGAACGGGCATCGATACGATTTTTTCAGTTTCCAATCCGATAGCCCCCCTGAGTTTGGACCCAGGGCGTTATGATATGACCGTTGAAGCAACGGATGATCATTCCTGTCAAGCATCTAAAGCCTTCACGTTCATCGTTTGGAAGTCAACAAAGTATCTCGAAAGCGTATCGGGGGATGCAAAACTGGCAAGCCCAACCTCAATGGTTCTCAGCGATAGTAAGTTTTATATCGCTGACTGGGGAAATTCAAAACTCAAGATTTTCTCGGACTTCGCGTTGCCCCCCGAAGTCATTGGGGGTCCCGAAGCCGCTCCCGGAACAAGCCCCGGCTCTTTCACCTCCCTTGTTGGGGTTTCCGTATCTGGCTCCAAGGTCTATACACTTGAAATGGCAACCGACGCGTTTGCACGCATTCAGGTCTGGAACAATCTTGCCACGGAAAGCAATTATGGATCGTATGGAGCGAGCGGTGATGTAGGCACGGATATTTACAAAAATCCAGGCGCACTCACCTTTTACGGATCCGCCCTGTATCTTTCCGAAACGGGAGGAAACCGAATTAAAAAGCTGGATCCGAATACTGGTCTTGCAACCAAGCTTGACACATATTACGACACTCCAAATCAATTCAATCTCCCGACAGGGATTCGACTATTGAACACCTCGTTGCTTTTTGTTGCAGACAGTGGAAACAACAGAATTGTAAAGTTGGATGCAAATTTGAATCCAAATGGAATTTGGGCGGCAAGCGCTCCAGTCGATATCACCGAATTCAGCAATTACTATATCACTGTAGATAAAAGCGGCAATAAGCTTCAAATCTGGGATGCGCTCGGGCAGCTTCAAAGCGCAGTCGGATCATCCGGCAGCGGTTTTGGTCAGTTCAAAGGACCTGCAGCGGCAGTCATGGATGGCAACAACCTTGTCGTCCTCGAGCACGATTCTTCCCGAATACAGATCTTTACACTTCCAACGGGCTCGCCATGGTGATTGACGCATGCATTCTTGCAAAGCAGCCTGCGTGGAATCTTATTCAAAAACATTCCCACAAATAGTTTAAAAACCAGAACCGGGGCGTAGATACGCCCCGGTTCTGGTTTAAGCCCCCGGCTTATTCGCAGTGGTAATTACAAGTCGCCGACGAATGCCTTGAAGGCGCGGCGGGCTTCGACGATGGCGGCGGCGCGGCGGTGTTCGGCGGTTTCGCCTTTCACGATCGGGGCGGAGCCGGTCAGGAGGCCGAAGTTGGCGTTCATGGGGGCGAAATCCTTGGGTTTGTGGCCTTTGAAGGTCACGTAGTTGACGAGGGCACCCAGCATCGTCTGGGGAGGCGGCACGACGGGTTGCTTCTTGAGGCAGATGCGTGCGGCGTTCAGGCCGGCCAGCAGGCCCATTCCCGTCGATTCGGTGTAGCCTTCGACGCCGCAGATCTGGCCCGCGACGAACCAGTCGGGGTGATCCTTCACCTGGAGGGTCGGGGTGAGGAACGCGGGCGAGAATAAATAGCTATTGCGATGCATCTGGCCGAGGCGGGTGAAAACGGCGTTTTTCAGCGCCGGAATCAGCCGGAAAACGCGTTCCTGTTCGCCGTGTTTCAGGTTCGTCTGAAAGCCGACGATGTTGAACATGCTGCCGAGCAGGTTGTCCTGGCGTAGCTGCACGAGGGCCCACGGGCGGCGGCCGGTTCTCGGATCGTTGAACCCGACCGGTTTCATGGGGCCGAATCTCAGGGAATCCGCGCCTGTCGAGGCGATCTCCTCGACGGGCTGGCAGCCGCTGAAGAACTGGCGCCTCGCTTCCTTCTCGAACTCGGGAAGCGGCGTCCGCTCGGCGGCGAGCAGTTGTTTCACGAACTCCTCGTATTCCGCCTTGTTCATGGGGCAGTTGATGTAATCGCCCTGCTCCTCGCCGTCACCGTAGCGATTCGCGACGAACGCGCAGCTCATGTCGACGCTTTCCGAGGAGACGACCGGTGCGATCGCGTCGAAGAAGGCGAGCTTGTCGGCCCCGAACGTCTTCGTCAGCCAGGCCAGCATCTTCGGCGACGTCAGGGGGCCGGTGGCGAGAATCACGATTCCCTCGTCTGGGAATTCAGCGGCTTCGTCGTTGATGAATTCGACGTGGCTGTGACCGGTCATATAGCGGGTGATCTCGCGAGCGAAGGCCTCGCGATCGACCGCCAGCGCGTTTCCGGCCGGCACCCGGTATTTGTAGGCCACGTCGAGAATGTAACTGCTCAGCGCGCGGAGTTCCTCCTTGAGCAGGCCCGAGGCCCGGTCGGGAAGGTTACTGCCGATAGAGTTGCTGCAGACGAGCTCGGCGAGAAGATCCGTCGCATGCGCGCCGGTTGGAACCTTCGGCCGCATCTCGACGAGCTTGACGCGCACGCCCCGCCGGATGAGCTGGAACGCAGCCTCGACACCGGCCAAGCCGGCGCCGATCACGGTCACATTCGGATGGTCATTCTTCCTGGCCACCGGGTCCTCCCTCGTCCTTTTCGGGGATGCGCCTGTAGTCGCACCCTTTCTTCGAGCACTTGATGAACGTGCCCATTTTCTTCGTGGTATGCCAGACCAGCGGCGATCGGCACTCGGGGCAGAGCTCACCCGTCGGCTTCGACCAGGTGGTCAGCATGCAGGTCGGATAGTTGGAACAGCCGTAAAACGTCCGGCGGCCGCCCTTCGCCTTCTTGACGACGACCTTTCCATTGCAGCCGTCGAGCGGGCAGGCAACGCCGATCTCTTGCTGAATGCGCTTCGTCGTCTTACACTCGGGATATTTCGAACAGGCCATGAATCGGCCGAACCGGCCGTTCCGAATCACCATCGGCGAACCGCACGCTTCGCAGACCTGGTCGGTCGGCACGAGATCGGGGCCGGCTTCAGCTTTGAGCTTGTCGAGCGTCTCGCGAAGCTGGAGTTTTCCATGGACCTGGCCGCTCGCGAATAGCAGCATCTCGTCAGGGATGTTCTCGGTGGATTTGCACTCGGGATACCCGGAGCAGGAAAGGAATTTGCCCGTCCGGCCAAGCTTCACGATCATGACTCTGCCGCAGGTCGGACAGGTGCAATCGGTCTCGTACTGGATGCGCTGGAGCTCGGTCTCGGCTTTCTTCAGATCGGTGACGAACGGGCCATAGAACTCGCTCAGGAGCCGCACCCAGTCTTTCCGGCCGTCTTCCACCTCGTCGAGGTTGGCTTCCATGGCGGCGGTGAACTTAGGGTTGATGATGTCGCCGAACTTCGACACGAGCAGCTCGGTCGCGAGGAACGCGGCATCCGACGGACGGAAGCGGCCCTCGACCTTCTTCACGTATCCGCGTTGCTGGATCGTCTCGATGATTGCGGCATAGGTGCTCGGCCGGCCGATGCCCTCTTTTTCGAGGGTTTTGATGAGCATCGACTCGCTGTAGCGCGGCGGCGGCTGCGTGAAATGTTGCTCCGGATCGATTTTCACCAGCATGATCTTCTCGCCCGTGGTGACTTCCGGCAGTTTCTGTCTGGCTTCCCGTCCGGTGTCCTCTTCCGCGCCCGGTTCCGGTGCGGGTGCGTCGGCATCCTCGATCTTCGCTTCGGAGTAGAGCGAAGTGAATCCGTCGAAGGTCATGGTGGTTCCCGATGCCTGGAGCAGGTGTCGGCCGGCTTCGAGGTCGATCGTCACGACGTCGTATTCCGCCTCGGCCATCTGGGAGGCGACGAACCGGCGCCAGATCAGCGTATAGAGCTTCAGCTGCTCCGCGGAAAGGTTCTTCGCCATCTTTTCCGGGGTTCTCCAGATCGAGGTCGGCCGGATCGCCTCGTGGGCATCCTGAGCGCCCTTGCGGGTCTTGAACGCGCGAGGCTTCTCGAGTCCGTAGCGTTCGTGGAAGCTCTTCTCGATATACTCGCGCGCCTCGCTCAACCCTTCGGGGGAAATCCGGACGGAGTCGGTTCGCATGTAGCTGATGAGGCCCACATGGCCTTCGGCGGCGAGTTCGACGCCCTCGTAGAGACGTTGCGCGATCGACATGGTCCGGCGGGAGGTGAAACCGAATTTCTGGGCCGCATCCTGCTGGAGCGTGCTGGTGATGAAAGGCGGAGGGGGCGTCTGCTTTCTCGAACGACGCAGGACGTTCGCGACGCGCAGTCCGGCGGTTTCTATTTCTGAAACTATCTTTTTGGCTTCGGCGCCGTTGCCGACGACGGACTTTTTCCCGTCGGTCTTCGTCAGCTTGACCGTGAACGGGTGTCGGTCCTGCGTGTTCACCCCGGCCTCGATCGTCCAGTATTCCTCGGGTCTGAACGCGAGAATCTCCTTCTCGCGGTCGCAGATCAGGAGGACCGCGACCGATTGGACCCGGCCCGCGGAAAGGCCGAGGCAGACTTTCTTCCAGAGCAGGGGCGACAGTTTATAGCCGACCAGGCGATCGAGAATGCGGCGCGACTGCTGGGCGTTCACGAGGTTGATATCGATGGGTCGGGGTTGTTCGAGGGAACGCAGCACCTCGTCTTTCGTGATGGCGTTGAACGTCACGCGGCAGGCGCTGGTCGGATCGACGCCCAGCGCGCTCGCCAGGTGCCAGCTGATCGCCTCCCCTTCCCGATCAGGGTCGGGGGCGAGATAGATGCTTTCGACCTTTTCCGCGGCTTCCCGGAGCCGAATGATGACGTCTTTGCGGTCCGGCACCACGCGGAACACCGGCACGAACCCGCGATCGGGTTCCACCCCGAGTTTCGAATCGGGCAGGTCGATCACATGGCCCTTGCTGGCCTCGACGATGAATTCGCGACCGAGAAACTTCGTGAGGGTCTTGATCTTTCCCGGCGATTCGACTATGACGAGATGCTTTGCGCTCATGGGATTCTATTACCGATATTATTATACATATTAATTTATAAACACTGGCGGATTGAGCTTGTTGCTGAACATGGCGTTCGTTCCCGGCGCCACGTTGGCCTGCGGTTGGGTCTGCGTCTGCGGATCGTTCATGTAGAGGATCAGTTCGAGTCGGGTCGGGGTGACCTCGCGCAGATCGTGCCGCCACAGGTATTCGATGGCGCGCTCGAAATGAAGCGGGGTGATCTCGCCGCGCTCCAGGACGCCCAGCAGATGCTGCTGGGCCTCGGGAGTGAGCCGGATCGCTTCCGACGAGTGCAGCTGCCGAACACCGCCGGACTTGGCGTGGTCGATGACGTCGGTCGAAGGCTTCTCGACGACGGGCGGCTCGGAAAGCCCGGTCACGCCTTTCCCGGCAACGGTGAGGCTCATCAGGGAAAGCCACTTCATGGCCGTCTCGATTTCCTCCATGCGGAATCCCTGCTTCATCAGCCGGGCGATCAGCGGCATATCCTCGGCCGTCTCCTCCGCGGAAGCGGATGGACCGTCTCTCTTCTCGATCTGGCGCCTGACCAGATCCATCAATTTCATGAGCTGGCCGAGCGGAGTTCTGGTTTTGTTCACTTATGACCTCCCCTGGGGGGGTTTGATTTTGGCATGATACATATTCCCGGGCAGCTTCACCAGAAAATCTCTCATTTCGAGGGTGAGCAGAAGGGAAAAAAGCCGGTCGCGCGGCCAGCGGCCGTCGGCGAGCAGTCGGTCGAGCGGCATGGGTTCGGAGGCGATCGCCGAAAGCAGCCGGGATTCTTCCGGTGTCAGGTCGAGTTCGTGTTCCTTGCGGTCCGTGGCGGAAGCCGTCGCTTCACGCGCGGGAAGCAGGCGGGCATAGTATTCGATGAGATCGTGCGGCGACGTCACAAGCTGGGCGCCGTCCTTGATCAGGGACAGGGTCCCCTCGGCAAGCGCGGAACGGATGTTGCCGGGGATCGCGAACACCTCGCGGTCCTGCTCGGCCGCGAGCCTGGCCGTGATCAGGGAGCCGCTGCGCGCCGATGCCTCGACGACGACGGTCGCCACGCACATGCCGGCGATGACGCGGTTCCTGACTGGGAAGTGCCAGGGCCGGGCGGGGGTGCCCGGCGGGTATTCCGAGACGAGCGCGCCGTTCTCGGCGAGAATCCGTTCGCGAATTTTCCGGTTCGCGGCCGGGTAGGTGATGTCGGGGCCCGAACCGAGAACGGCGATCGTGCGACCGCCGCCTTCGAGTGCTCCGAGATGGGCGAACGTATCGACGCCGAGCGCGAGGCCGCTGACGACGACGAAACCCGCGGCGGCGAGCTCGCGGCCGAAATCGCGGGCGATGTCGAACCCGAGCTGGGTGCCGTTCCGGGCGCCGACGATGGCGATGTGGGGCCGCGGATCGACGGGCAGACGGCCGCGGACGAACAGAACGAGCGGCGAGTCGTGAATCTCGCGCAACAGCGCGGGGTATTCAGGATCGGCAAAGGTCACCATCCGGATGTTTTTTTTCTCGAAAATATCCGGGTCGCAGACGGGAACAAGGCGTTCGCGCTCGGCAACGAACCTGTCGAGGCGATCCCTCGTCCAGCCCTTCACGCGGCTCAATGCAGCTTTGTCAGCGGCAAGAACGGCTTCGGGCGTCCGGAACTCCTTGATGAGGCCGGCCCTCACCGTGTCTCCGATCCAGGAGACGGCGGCGAGCTTCAGCCAGGCGAGGCAGGAGCCGGACGAGGAGAACTCACGCATCGCCGAGGGGCTCCTGGGGGTTGCGAATGGTTTTCATGACCTTGTTGCACCAGAAGACGACCGTTTCGGAAGTCCCCTCGGCGGCAACGACTTCGTTCAGGACGGGAAGAACTGCCAAGCCGACACCCGTGAGCGCTTCGGCCGCCATCGTTCTGACTGCCGTCTGTTCGTGCCCGAACAGTGGGATGAAGCTGGCGGGAATCCGCTGGGCCAGAAGAACGAGTTGCCGCCTGGCGGTTCTCAGTTCGCGCTCTTCCTTGAGGTGGGCGATGTGGTCCATGAGCAGTTTGATTCCCTCGGGCTGGCCGTGCTCGGAGACCGAGGTCATCGCCGCGATCCTCACCGCATAGACGGCATCGTTCAGGGCTTCACCGAGAATCGTTCGCGACTTGAGGCCCGGGAACCGGCCGAGGGCTTCGGCGGCCGCCTGTCTGACCTTGTCCTCTGCATCGCTCATCAGCATGATGAGCAGATCGACGCCGCGCTCTTCCTCGAGCTCGCGGATCGCGATCGCCGAGTTGCGCCTGAGCACCATCTCGTCGCTTTCGACGCATTTCGCGATCGTGTCGAAGACACCGGCTCCGAGTTTTCTGAACGCACGCCCGATGTTGCGGTGCACCTCGGCGTTGCGATCGGACAAGCCTCGAAGCAGGGGAACGACGGCACGCGCATCGCCGATGTTTCCCAGCGCGATTGCGGCGTAAATACGCACCCAGTCGCTTTCATCGCGGAGGGCGTCCATGAGGATATCGACGGAAGAGGGGTCGGCGATGACGCCGAGCGCCTGGCAGCAGCAAAGTCGGAGTTCGCGGTCGCCCAGGCGAAGATGCTCGTGGATCTTTTCGAGGTGCTGGCGGCCGGTCTTTTCGAGGATCTGGCCGATCCAGAAGCGGATGTCCTCGTTGTCGAAGGACATGGCCCGCAGAAGCTGATCGACGCCGTAGTTTTCGAGCCGCATGATGCTCTGCGAAGCCGAGCGGCGGACGCTCCAGGAGGGATCGGCAAGCGACTTGATAAGGTCGCGGATGACGTCGGGGTTGCTCGATCCGCCGAGCGCCTTTGCGGCGAAAAAGCGGATGTTCTTGCTCTTGTCGTTCAACGCCTTGATCAGATACGGCATGCCCGGCTCGCCGATCGACTCGAGAATGCGTGTCACCCAGTAGCGGACATCGTCATTCTGGCTGTTGAGGGCTTCCGCGATGCGGTCCACGCCTTTCTCTCCGATTTCGGTGAGAGCGTAGGCGCAGCTTCGGCGCACGTTCCACGACTCGTTCGACAGGCCTTCGATAAGGGGGGGAACGGCCTTCGGGCTCGCGATCTCGCCGAGAGCGGCCGCGCAGAAGCTCATCACTTCAGGCTTCCCGTTCCTGAAGAACCTGATCAGGGGCTCGACGACGCGAGAGCCGAGTTTCACGATTCCCTTGCGGACCAGGAACCGCTGATTGTCATCGACGGCCTCGATGAAGGAGAACAGTCGCGCCATGCCGCGATCGCCGGTGCGGACGAGCGCCAGGAGACAGCCGTCGCGGATATCCTCGTCTGGTTCCTGCATGGCCTCGATCATCGGTTCGACCGCGTTTTCGCCGATGTCGGCGAGCGCCTGCGTCGCGCTCTTGCGGATCGTCCAGTCGGGATCGGCCAGCGATTCGATGAGGACCCTGATCACACGTGTGTCGCCCGATTCGCCGAGCGCGGCGGCGATGACGTATCGCATCTGCTTGTCGCCCGAGCGCAGGGCTTCGAGAAGGATTTTCTGAGCTTTGGCCCCCATGCGGCCCAGCGTTTTGATGACCCAGAACCGGACATCCTCGTCGGCCGTCTTGTTCATCACCTGCTCGAGCGACGGGATGATCTCCTCGCCGAACTTCGTCAGCGCCTCAGCGGCGGCCTTTCTGACCGCCCACTTTTCGTCTCCGAGCAGTCGTATGAGGGCCGTGATGCCCATGGTTTCGCGCAGTTCGCCGAGAGCCATTGCGGCAAAATAGCGCACATCATGGTTCGTGCTCTTCACGGCGCGCAGAATGGCCGGGGTTCCCTTGTTGCCGAATCTTCCGATCACCTGCAGCGCCCAGTGCTGGATATCCTCGCTGTAGGAGTTGATCGCGGCGGAAAGGACCGGGAGGGCGGGCTCGCCGAATGCGTACACCTGGTCGGCGGCCGTTTTCCGGACGATCCAGTGTTCGTCGCCGAACGCGTTGACGAGGAACTGCAGCGCGGGTTCGTTGCGCACGCGGCCGATTTCCTCGACGAGCTGGATTTTCCGCTCCTTGTTCGCGAGGGGGAAGGAATCGATCAATTTCTGCGTATATGCGTCCATGAGGTTCTCATTCTTACCAGCGACGTTTTCCCAAGTCAACGACGAATCTCGACCACTTATTGGCCGCTTCCGGGGCTAACCTCCGGCGTCGGAGGATCGGGCTGTATTTCCGTGATTTCGATCTGGACCCGTTTCGGCTGGATCTCGATGACTTCGACCTTGTCGGGAACACCGACGGGACAGGGCAGATCAACGGCATAACTGCCGGGGGCCATTTTCCGCATATCGAGCACGAGGTTCATATCTGCCCGCGAAACCCGGTCCAGCTGCTCGACGAAGCCACGCAGGATCAGGGTGTAACTCGACGGCGAGACCAGGCAGTGCTGATTGCTCGAGTTTTTGATCGTCAGCGGAAGGCCGGCGAACTGGCGTATCACCTGTGAAGCCGTCAGGCGGATTCCCACGATAACCGTCCCGGTGCCGGAGACGCGAACCGTTTCTACGGGGGGCTTGAGGAGCGCGGTGATACTGCCGGAAGACGTCATCATGGCGAGATCGATCGGCATCGTCAGCAGTTCGTTCATCTGCTCGAGAATTCTTCCCGGGCCGGTGATGCCGATGTCAGGCGGAACGACGTCGAATCCTTCCAGGCGGAACCCCTCGGGAGGCTTGTTGATGAACTGGGGCATGACGCGGATGATCCTGCCCGGATACCCCGCCTTCACCGTGATGTCGACGTTGACCTTTTCAGGAACGACCTTCACGCCGTCGATGATTTCGCCCGATGTCGCCAGCAACACCACGGGGCAACTCTCGCTCACCGAGTTTCTGGCGTTGTTGAGCGTGATGGCGACCTGCGCCACGGCGATACGCTCGATCACTTCTTTCGGGCCTTCAACCGTCACGCGTCTCGGAGTCAGATTCGGCATTTCGGAGAGGAACCCTTCGTCCGTCTGCCCTTTCACTTCTGCCGAGATTTCGAATTCCCGGCGTATGAGGGGCTCGCCGGTAACTTCGATCTGGGCCGGCTT
>JAKJFL010000069.1:0-10429 GCA_022704935.1 Candidatus Rifleibacteriota bacterium | reverse complement strand
GACGGTATCTGGACGTTCCGCGTCGCGGCCCGCGACAACGATTTGAATTTTGGCGAGTATAGAACGGCGACACGCACCGTGATCGTCGACAACGCCGGGCCTGCCGCCGTTCCCTGTACCGACAACGGACCGGGAAACGCCGATCCCGACTACGCCTTTTCCGCCGATTCGAACGTGTATTTCTACTGGAACGCCACCGATACCCTGTCCGGCGTAGCCAACGTCAACATACAGGTCGCCACGGGAACGGACTTCTCGTATATCGTCTTCGACGGCTGGATCGGTAACGTCAACCAGTTCCGTTTCACGGAAGGTCAGCATAAGGCCGTTTACTACGCCCGTGTCCGGGCAAAGGACCGGTGCGGGAATCTCGGAGGCTGGGGCGCGATATCCGACGGCATCAAGGTGTTCTCGAAAGAGGCGATGAGGCCGCCGGCTGCTCCGACGATCGTCTCGGTCGCGAGCAAAACGGTCGTCCTGGGCCAGGTCGTGGCCACCAACCAGCCCGGATCCATGCCCGTCGTCGGCAAATGCGAATCCGAAAACCTTGTCGAGATCTGGGTCAACGGCGTGTATGCAGATTCCTGCCTCGGCGATGTCGCGGGCAACTATGTCGGCTCGGTCACCCTGCCGCTCGGGACCCACTCCATCAGAACGAGGGCGCAGAACGGTTTCGATGTCGGCGAGTTCTCCGCGACCGCGACGGTGCTGATCGAACAGACCCCGCCGACGATGCGGCTGAGGATTTTCGCGAAGGGCGGTGTCGCGTTCGATAACCGTAACTATATAAGCGACTTGGCCGACAACGAGCTGCATCTCGAAAACCTCAACATGACGGCATCGGACACCGGCGGCTCGGGCCTCGACATGACGACCGCCTCGATGACGATTACGGACATCGACGATGCGGGGAATCCGATCGCCGTGTCGTTGCCGTATACGAACCCCGTCGAAGGCGGCACCCAGGTCCTCTCTGTCGACACTGCCCGGTTCGTTCCCAAAGCGACCCGATGGCTGGGCATCCTCCAGAACGCGCACCGATATCGCATCACCTGTCGTGTCGCCGACAAGGCTGGAAATGTCGGCACGATCACGAGAGACTTCGTCGCCGATGATGTGAAGCCCGGTCTTGCCGACGGAACGCCGCCGACCAGCCCGCCGAACAACCCCGTGGACAAGCTGTTTGTGTATGATCTCGACGCGTATCCCTGGCCGGAGATGCCTCCCGCCGGCGCCATCGTCCCTCTTGTCTGGAACACCGCATCGGGTGCGTTCATGGTCGACCAGGCGTTCGTCAACGAAACGCTGGTCACCGACGAATACTCCCCGCGGGCGATCCTGTTCAACTCGATCGGTGTCTACGGCAACCTGCACATTGGCGAGGCGTTCAATCCGCCGGTGCAGGCCGGCAGGGACTCGTTCGCCTACAGGGTCGAAGCCTGCTGGGGCTATTCGAGCACGATAACGGCCGGTCCGGATGCCTTTGGAAATAGGCACTCTTTCCGGTTCCCCTATCTTACGGTCAAGAACGGAATGCTTTCCGAACAGTTCGTCGTCTGTGACACGGCCGAGAACCGAGACTATTTCCCCATCGTCCTCAACGTCCGCTCCCCGAGCCTCCGGCCGGAGCCGCCCGTCGCGGTTCAGTTCCATCGGGTCGGCGACCCCGCGACGGTCTTCACCGTTCACGCCTGGGATACCCTCTTCCCGATGCCGGGAATCGACATAGAGAACCGAGAAGTCGTCGTTCACAGCGAGGCGGCCGGCCTGGTCGCCAGCATCACTCTAGTTCCCCTCGAGGTCCCCCAGACGGTCGAGATCATCGCCACCGGTGGCAGGGTCATCTCCCAGGCGGCGGTAGCCTCCGGTGAAAGTCAGGTTTCCATCACGTTCAATCAACCCGATACCCCCGGCAGACTCGATTTCCAGATCCGCACGGTGGCGAACGGGACCAGATCGCTGACGATGCCCAGACAAAAAAATAACTGGTACTATCATTGGATCAAAAACGACACGCTGAACCCTGAAATATTCAATGTCTACCCGACGGAAGACATATTCAACCGTCTCTCCGGTCCCGACGCGATGCCCTTCCCCGCGACGTTCACGGTCCAGGCAAGAGACTTGGCCAGCGATACGATCACCTCGTTCCTGCGGATCGATTCGAGCGAGGCATCGCTCGAGACCTTGGGCGGCTCCGTAATCCCCGGAACGCTGGTGCGGGAATACGATACCGACAACGTGTTCTACGGATTCTCCTACGGCATTGCCACGACCCCGGAGACGGACGGCACGTATTATTACGTCGTGCAGGCTGGCGACGCGGTCTCGCCGGTTTCCCACACGACGTTCGCGTCATACCCGTTCAAGCTCGACTCGATTCCGCCCTTCGTGGCGAAACTCGAGCCGGCTGACGGCGAGAAGGTCTATGAGATCGCCATGTTCAACGCCCTCATCTCCGACCCGGTCCTTCCAGACGGCACCGCCGGCTCCGGCGTGAATCTCGATACGACCAGGATTCAGATCGTTCCCTACAAACTCCTATCGAGAGGAGTGCCGACGAGTGACACGCAGTTCACGAACACCGTCATCGGACCGGATATCCGAGCCACGGATCACACGGACAGAATGATCGCCGTCGGTGAAAACGTCCTGCTGTGTGAGCTGACGACAGCAAGCCGGCCGACCGATATCTTCCTGACCGGAACCGTCACGGCGAATGGCGGCGACTTCCTCTCCGTCACTTCGAGCGGGCTCGATCCCTCGAAATCCTATGCCGTCCTGGCATCCATCTCCGCGTTCATGACCAACGACGAGGTGTCGGAAGTCTCGGCTGTCCCGGGGCTCCAGATCATCAAGGGGGGATACTACGTCACGTTTGCATATCCGCTCGACAAGGCTCTCAACCGGGGGCCGTTCGTGACGTCGACGACCTTGCTCGAAGCCGCGATCGGGGAGTTCGTGTTGTATCCTCAGCGCACATCGCTCTACGCCGGACTGGTGCCGCCCCACGTCGCGACGTTCACTTCCTCCCCGATCATGACGACGGAGGATCTGCCCATCCCTGCCGGTATCGACGTCACCGTGAAGACCGACAAGGGGTCGTTCGTTCCTGAAGACTCGAACGGCAAGCCCCGCGATGGCCATCAGGTGAAATCGAGGGCCGACGGCACGATCACCTTCGGCCTGGCCGCCACTGGATACGTTTACGGCTTCGCCGATGTGACCGCGAAGCTTGCCCTCGCGGTAGCTTCCAATCAGAGCGTCGAGTTGATCCCGCTTCCCCCGTTCACGGTCACCCCTTCAGTCTCGAGTATCGACATCACGAAGGCGAATCCCAGCCCGGTAATCAACTTCAACACCTCGTCGATCGGAAAGCCGGGCGATCTCGTTCCCGACGGAACCCTGCTGACGGTCGTCAACACGTTCGGAACGCTTTCCCCCGCCGATGCCGATTCGACGCTGGACGGTCACCAGGTCAGGGTTAAAAACGGCTCGGCGAGTTTTTCCCTCACTTCCACCCAGCTAGGCACTTCGACCCTGACCATTTCGGCCGGAGAGGTGGTCGTCGAGCAAACGGTCGTGTTCAATGACAAGTATCCTCCGAAAGCTCCGGGCGACCTGACTTTCAGCGAGACGTTGAACAATACCGGTAACTTCAATATTTCCTGCGGCGCCTCCACGGATTATGCCGGATCGGGTCTCAAACTCTACGTTCTCGAGATCAGCACCTTCTCCGGCGCCTCCTGGGGACCCTGGAAATTCGTCACGTCGAACAAGGCGCCAATCCGCTCGTTCTTCCTCACCGGCCTCGACGAGGGCAGATACAAGTTCCGCACCTACGCCACGGACAACGCCGGCAACCAAAGTGATTACAGTACAGAAAGCGCTGCCATCATCGTCGACAAGACTGATCCGACCGGTTCGATGCTCATCAACGGCGGGGCCGCCTGGGCGACCTCGAAAAAGGTCACGCTGAATCTCACGGCGAATGACCTCAACGGCGTCGAGTCCGTGAGGGGCAGTAATGATGGCAACATTTGGTATCCCTGGGATCCCTTCGTAACGAACTATTCCTGGAACTTGAAAACGGGTGACGGCAACAAGGTCGTGTACGTCCAGTTCAAAGATTATGCGGGAAATATATCGATCACGTACACCGATGCCATCATTCTCGACTCGACGGGACCGACCGGAACATTCGGAACGAGCGTCACCTACGCGACCACTCGGGATATCAAACTGCTGTTCACCGCCACCGACCTGAACGGCGTCTCCGCCGTCACCATCTCCAGGAAAGGCCCTGACGGGGTTCTCGCGACCGAGTCTTTCCCGTTCGTCCCGACCAAGGATCACAGTTTGGGGACGCTCGACGGCACCTACACCTACTACGCCCAGTACACCGACGGACTCGGGAACAAGTCAGACGTGTTCGTGGCGAACGTTTACTACGATCACACGCCACCTCCTGCTCCGTCGATGATTGCCGAACCCGCCTATTCACCGGGCAGCACGAACGTCGTGTACTGCAACGCCGTTTCGGATGCCATCTCGCCGGCCATTTCTTACAAGTTCCAATGCGCGCCGGCGACAGACTTCATCTCCAAGGACGAAAGCTCTTGGACGACTGAACCTGAATGGGAGTTCACGGGGCTTGTGCACAATCAGATCTATTACTTTCGCGTGAAGGCCCGCGACGGCTCGGGGAACGAAAGTCCGTGGTCGACGGTCCTGGCTTCGTCGAGGCAGGATGCCCTTGCTCCGACGGGCAGCTATATCGTCGCGCCCGGCAACACCGACCCCGACACCAAATACTCCCGCGATACGACCGTCTATTTCGTCGGCTCTGGCCTGACCGACGTGCCGTCCGGCATCAAGAGAGCCTACGTCGAGGTTTCGAGCGACACCTTCTCGACCATCACCTGGAAGACGAACTGGTTCGATACCACGACAGGTGCCGTGACCTGCACGACGGCCGTTCCGAACGGAACCTATCTCACGGCACGCGCTAAGTTCGAGGACAACGCCGGCAACGTTAGCAACTTCATGAATTCTCAGGCGATCGCGATCGATCTGACGAACCCGATCGCGACGGCGACGACCGACTGGCTCGGCAACACCGATCCGAACCACGGGGCATCGAAGGATGGGAAGATCAGATTCACCTTCAACGGTTCCATCGACCCCGGCTTCGTTCCCAAAAATTGCAAGAACCAGACGCTCACGCTGGATGAGGTCACCCTCCAGCTCGAGGTCGACGACAACCAGGCATTCTCCTCACCGACGATCCAGTCCACCGACATTCTGTCGGGCACAGATACCGAACACGACTATAATGGCCTCGCGGACGGATGTTATCGCGCCCGCATACGGGTCAAGGATAAATCCGGCCGGGAGAGTACCTGGGGCGCGTATTCAGATGGTATCTGGGTCGACAAAACCGCGCCGGCCAAGCCGGTGGTTATCGATGATGGCGAGTATTCGGGCATTCCGACGGTGTTGCATGCGAGCTGGTCGGCGGTCGAGAACGGAAGTGGCGTCGAGAAATACGAGGTGTGCATCGGCACCACGAAGGGCGGGGCGGAGATCGTCCCCTGGACGAATCTCGGAACGGCGACCGAACACAGCTTCACGAATCTCACGCTCGCCCTCGACGGCGTGACGCTGTATTACTTCAGCGTGCGGGCGACCGACAAGGCCGGAAACCTGTCTCAGGTCGGTACCGCGGATGGCATCAAGGCGGGCGACCCGTCGCCGCCCGACCCGGTGACGGTCACGGACGACGGTGAGTTCACGCCTTCGGCAACGACCCTGCATGCGATCTGGACGCAGAGCTTCGACGCCCAGTCGGGTATCGACCGCTACGAATACGCCATCGGTACCGCGAGCGGAACGACGGACGTTCTCGGCGCGACATCGGTCGGGATCAACCTAGAGTTCACCAACTCGGCGCTCTCCCTCCAGGATGGAGTGAAATACTTCATTCATGTGCGCGCCGTGAACGGCGGCAACACGCCGGCGCCGTGGTCGGTCGCCGACGGTATCACCTGCGACCTCTCGCCGCCGCCGGTGCCGACGATGAGCCCCGAACCGGAATACTCCTCCGGCACGTCGAACATCGTCTCCTGCCAGGCTGTGATGGATGCCACCTCCGGCGGCGAGCGGTACGAGTTCCAGCGGGCCACCGATGCCGCCTTCTCGGCTGGTGTCGTGAGCAGCGGGTGGCTGGTGACTCCGGGATTCAGCTTCGACGGAATGGTGCACGGCACCAAATACTGGTTCCGCGTGCGGTCGAAGGACGCGGTCGAGAATATCAGCGCCTGGTCGGCCGCGGTGTTCTCGACCCAGGATTCGAACCCCCCGACCGGTTCGTATATCGTCGATCCGGCTTCCAACCTCGATCCCGATGTCAATTGGTCGCGCGACACGACGGCCGCGTTCATCGCCAAGAATCTGACAGACGATCTTTCCGGCGTCCAGGATGTACATGTCCAGATCGCTCAGGTTTCCGACTTCGGAACGACCCTCACTTCCGAATGGCTCGGCAACAAGACGGGAGCCGTGGCGCGCACGCTCGCCGTTTCCAACGGCGCGTATCTTTGGGCACGGGCCCAATTCAAGGATGTCGCCGGCAACATCTCGCCGTGGTACACGACGGCGATCCCGATCGCGATCGACCTGAACGCCCCCATACCCGCCGCGACGACCGACTGGGTGGGGAATACCGACCCGAACCACCAGGTGTCGAGCGACACGAACATCATGTTCACGTTCCCCGGCTCGACCGACGCCCAGTTCGTCCCGAAGAACATCTACGGCGCCGACGGAACGCTCAAATCCATCGAGGTCGTCGTCGAAGTCTCGGATCAGCCGACCTTCGGTTCGACGTCGATCGCGACTGACGTGGTTCTGGCCGGCACGGCGACGGGGTATTACTACTCCGGCTGCATCGACAACAGGTATTATCGTGCCCGCATCAAGGCCACCGATCATGCCGGCTGGTCGACGTGGGGCGCGTATTCCGACGGCATCTATATCGACAATTCGGCCCCGTGGCCGATCGCCGGCCGGGCGTTCTACATCAACGAGGGCCAGCTGACGACGGCATCGAACGGTGTGAAGCTGTGCATCACCCTGATGGACTGGAGCGGTATCGCCTCGATCTCCGTGACGTCGAACGGCCTGTCGTCGGGCAGCTGGACGACGTGGAGCTACAACGACACCTCGGTGTTCAGAAACGAGTCGGCGCCTCAGCCGGAGGGCGTCCACCACGCCACGATCTACCCAGTGCCGATCTCGTTCCCGGTGGCAAGCTCCGGCAATTATGGTCTCTGGACGGTCACCCTTCGCGCCAGGGATATCTACGGCCACGAGAGCACGGCCACCGAGAGCATTCAATATATCAATATCGCCTCGTCGACGCCGATCGGAAATCGCTACGATCTGGATGAATTCGGAGAGAGGAAATACCCCATCGACACCTACGACGAATACAAGGGGCAGAACAAATACGGCGTCCCCGGCTCGAACACCGGCCGCATCATGCGCATCGGCCAGTAGAACAACACCCGGGAACACCACAGAGTCACAGAGACACTGAGAATTTATTTACCGCGAAGGCACGAAGACACAAAGAAAGGTCAAATATTCTCTTTGTGTCTTTGTGTTTTTGTGGTGATATAAATTTCTTCCTCTGTGTCTCGGTGTCTCTGTGGTTCGTTGTCTCTCACCACTCGAGGAAGCGGTGGACCCAGCCTTCGGGGAGGTCGACGGAGGTTGAACCGGTCAGGCCGAACACCTGGGTCTGCTGGAGCGCGGCCGACGCGATCGCAGACGTGACGACGAAGTCTTTCGCCCATGCGCTTGGAAACGGCGTCATGGTTGGGTTGTCGGCGGGCGGTGCCCATTTTTCGAGCATCAGGCCGTCGAAGTAGGCGGTTTCCCCCTTGTTTCCGTTCACGGTCAGCTTGACGGTCAGCGTTGCCGCATTCTGAAGGAAGAACGTGGCAAAGTAGCGTTTCCAGTGCTTGCTGTTCCCGTAGATCGTTTTCAATTCCTCTTGGTTGGTTTCCTTCATCACTGTTAGTGAGAAGGAAGAATTTGTGGCTGGAAGGGGGGGAGACCATCTTCCCCAGAAGCTGACCACGTATGTGGCGTTGCTAGTCAGAAGATCTTTGTAGATCTTCTGTGTGGCGGACTTGTTGACGGTCCAGTTTTCCTCGTCGATATCCCAGTAGTCGGGCTTTCCGTCATCTTTCACCGTGACGGACGCGATGTAGGGGTCGGCTGTCGACGTGGGAACGCCGTTCACATCGACGTATCCGAAGTCATCCTCGAAGCTGGAGTTCCGGATGAGATTGCGTCGGAACTGCCAGAGATCGCCGGCCGAGGACGGCATGGCGTCATTCGGGTTCGCCGCCGCCTGGGACCAGGCGCTTCTGCGCAGATACCCATTTTCCGCGAGAAATGAAGTCAGGGAGGCAACGGTGCCCTCTCTCAGCGTCTTCATGAGAGCTTCCGGGGGATTTTTCTGAATGACGTAGAGATCGAACGCGCGACGGACCGCGTCGAGATTGAGTTTCAGCTCCTGTTCGGTGTATCGTTTGAGGCGGGTGTCCTGCTGGATGACCGCCACGGAGCTGCTCAACGACAGCATCGTGATGATCATTATCAGGAACAGGAGTGCATACCCGGAGGATCTCTTCATCGATGCAAGTATAAAATTCTGAGAAAAAGATGTAAAGATTCCTCGGATTTGCCGATATAATTCTGGGTTACTCAAGCTGGCGAAAATCCTGAGGCTAAAGTTGAGCTTCCATGGGCACCGGTAAACTTGTGAGAATGACTGGCGGAAGAAAGCAGCGCGAAGGTTTCACGCTGCTCGAGCTGCTTGTTGTCGTCGGTATCCTGGCAACGCTCGTTGCGCTCGCTTTGCCGTATTACCAGGATTACATCAACCAGTCCCGCATCACCGCAGCCCAGACTGATTTAACTACTTTCTCAAAGGCGATAGCTCTTTACGACTTGACTGAGCCGACTCCTTTTGCAACGAGCACATTCTTGCCTCTAATTGGTAGATATATGCAAGATTTCAGAACATTCCCCGGACAAACGATACCGAGAGATCCTTGGGGAAATGATTATAAGGTTGATTGTGCAAAAGGTATTATTGTTAGTGCCGGTCCAGACGGAAACGATGACACATCGGCTACGTATACAGGATCTGGCGGTGCCAAGGAAGATGATATACTCTCGATTATTAAACCGCCATTCTTTATCACTGCCCGCGCCTTGGGAGACAAAATGGTAGAGATTACCTTCTCTCGGAAAGTTAAAGATGCTGAAGTAGATAATACTGAAGTCGCTATTACGAATCCCGCGCTTACCTCGATTTCGAAACAAAAGGTTTCTGCAACGATTTATAGGTTTTCATTCGCTTCAGCCATGACTCCGAAGAAAACTCATACGGCTACGATCGCAGCAGGTGGGGTTACATCGCAAGATGGTAACTCTATAGGCACAGATATTAATCCTAATACAGGAAATAACGGTCGCACTGTTGATTTTGATTATTAAACACAACGCTTTGAAATATCGAATTTGATAAAATGAAAGAGCCTCTTTCCTTCGATTTTATATGATCGCTTGTAAAAGCATTCGAAATGCCTCACTTATTCAAGTGAGGTTATTTTTGTTTTCACGAGGATTTTCTCTTGTTGAATTGATTGTGGCGACAAGCATTATTGTCATTCTTTCGCTTGTGGCGGTCTCGATCGGTGATTTGATCAATCAGCGTGACAGGGAAGTGAGGCTTCGTCAGACCCTGCTCGACATGCGGAGCGCGATCGACCGGTATCGGACATTCAACAACGGAGCCCTGCCGGCAAATCTGGGTGTTCTTCTCACCGCGACGGATACCGAAGGATTTCCATACCTGCGCCGGTTTCCCGACAACCCCGTATCGCCGACGTCACCTCCGAAACCCTACTGGCAGATTGCCACGATCACTTACGCCATGGCCACCCAGACGAAATGGTATCCCTGGAGCGGCGTTCCGCCATATACGATCGCAACCGATACAACCGTCACGGGCGGTGGCGGCATCGCCGACATCAGGTGCTCCGAGGGCATCGGCACCGGCCTCAACGGCTACCCCTACGAAGCCTGGTGAAACACGGTTCACCACCATGATGTAGGGGCGGGTCTCAGACCCGCCCTTATGGATGCACATATATGTATGCCTACATTATGTGCCTTTGTGCCTTGGTGGTGAACTGTTCTCTGTGCCTCGGTGTCTCTGTGGTTCGTTGTCTACAGGGGCAGCTTGATCGATGTTGTGACGAGGGCCTTGCCTTCCCGGGGGTCGACGACGGCTTCCCGGATACCGGCGCGGGCGGCTTCGGCGAGGATCTGGCGGGCCAGGATGCCC
>JAKJFL010000068.1:0-10460 GCA_022704935.1 Candidatus Rifleibacteriota bacterium | reverse complement strand
TCTCAGTTCGGTCGAGGTGTAAACGCCGCGGCGGGCGCGCTCGAGGGCCGATGTCGAGATGTCGCTGCCGATGATGGATATCTGCCAGGGGAGCGGGTCGCGAAGGAGCTCTAGAATAGTAATAGCTATAGAATACGCCTCGGCGCCGATCGAACAGCCGGCGGACCAGATGGAAATCCGGCGCTGACCATCCCGGTCGCGAGAGCGCAGCAGGGGTGGGAGCACTTCCTCGCGGAGAATGTCGAAATGCCGCGGATGCCTGAAAAACCAGGTCTCATTCGTCGTGATGATGTCCAGCAGTTCGATTCTTCGTGCCTGGTCAGACTGGATCGTGGAGATCAGCCCGTTCATGTCGGAGCAGCCGAATTTCTGAATCAGGGGGAGCACGCGGTTTTCGAGGAAGGTGACCTTGCTCGTGTCGAAGAAGAGACCGTACTCGCGCGAAAGAAAATCGCGCAGTTGTGCGTACTCGTTGGGAGTGACTGAGCGACTCATCGGTGCCGCTCAGTCATTCTTCGTGCTCCGGGGAAACACCCGCCCCGCCACGATTTGCCACGTCGGGCGGAGACGGTTCTCGACTTCCTTCGCGCAAGGCTCGCACACAAGGCGTTCGGTGTTCTGGAAGCGGTAATACGTCTTGTTGGAAATGTCATAGTGTTTGATCCGCAAGCAGAGCGGGCAGCGTTCTTCCTGCATATGGTGCGTCCGTGCATGTATGGTATCACGGGCAGAGGCCGTTCGCAAGCCGGTTTGAGGCGATCACGGCGCCTGGGTGCCGCCCGTGTCGAGCTCGTGCCAGACTCCCGCCGGTGCCGTCGCGACGATGTGCCACCCCGGCGCGGAGCGGAACCAGCGGTCGAAGCCCGAGTCGGGAGTGGTGAGGGCGGCGGTCGGTGAGAACGCCTTCACCCACGAGGCGATAAGCCGGGTGTCCGAAGCCGATTCGTAATGCTCCCGCATGAGCCGGTCGCCGAACAGCTCGCATCGGTCGTCGATCGTGACGCGCAGGCGGGAATCGATCCCGACCGCCCAGGAGCCGAGATTGAACTCGGTGAACACCGCCTTGTTCGGCGCCTTTCTCTCTGCAAACGAACGGATGGCCGGGACGAGTTCGAACGGCCAGCGCGCATGATCGGGCTTCGCCCACCCTGTTCCGAGAAGCGGCATCGCGGAACCGCTCGCCTGAAGCCAGAAGCCGGCGAGAAGAAGAACGGTCGCAGTTCTGATCGGAAGCTTGGCGGGGAGCCGGTCTTTCGCTAGACCATAGAGCGGCTTTGTCTCCGCAACGCGGTTCAACAGGGATGAACGGGCATACATCTCGGCAAACGCAATGGCGGCCGTGATTGCGAACAACGGCGCATTGCGCACGCGGCTCCACGCCAGGAGAAACCATACAATGGGAATGAGCCAGGTCATTCTCAGAGGACGTTCCGCGAATTTTACCAGAAATGCGAGATACCCCAGGAACAGGAAGATCGGAACGATACCGTCGGGTGATGTATAGAGGGGCAAATGCTCGATGATCAGGGTTTTGACTTCCGATGAGTCCATGATCGTGTCCCATGTCATCGGGAGCTCGATTCCATACGGACCGAGAAACGACATGGCGCAGGCCAAAAAGATAGATGACCAGGCGATGAAAACTCTGCGTGGTGAGGAAAGCGGGGTGGGGGCGCTCGCCAGACGCATGACGGTCCAGCCGAAAACAGCCAGCCCGAGTGTTCCGATGCCTGCGAGATACCCGCCGTGACTGTTCGCCCATATCCAGAACATGGGGAGGAGGAGGAGAAGATGGCTGGGTTGGCGTCGGCCGGCCTCGACATCGACCAGCATCGAGAAAAGAACCGCGAGCGCGGCCATCGTGATGAGAAGGGGCCTGATGAGAAACTGCATCGTGGCGGCCGAAAAAACCATGGCCATTATAAGAACCGTGATCAGAAGATGCATTCCCGCGTTATACAGCCTGATCCAGATGCCCGTGAGCGTGAGTGCCGTCAGGAGCGTGGCGGCCAGAAGCAGGGTGTCGAACCCGCCGATCATGCCCAGCAGCGCCATTCCGACTTCGCTCAGCCACTGCTGGGCGATCCAGGGGTGGCCATGCCGGGAGCAAGTGAACGGATCGGTCCTGATCAGGCTTCTCTCCTGAATAATGACGTTTCCGTACATCGTATGGGAATAGGTGCCGCAATCATTGAAAAAGGATGTGCGGAAAAAGATGTGCAGCAGAAGCCAGAGTATCAGGAAAGCGAGGCGGCCGGCCCTGTGGGAAAGAGCCTCTCGGAGGACCGAAGACAACCCCGGACGGGTGGTATCCATACCTCGGATGATAATACGGACCGTAGAGAAAGTGCGACATCGATTTGGTGGATGATCAGGCGCAAAAAAAGATTTTCTTTTCAGCTATTCATGATAGAAAACGAAAGAACAGATGCGAAAAGGAGTCGTTTCAATAGAAAAACTTGAAATTATCGGGTGAAAGTCGGGTGGAGGTTCTGACGATGTTAATCATAGAGATAAGGAGTTGGGGATAACCCCCCTCCCGGCCCGAAAACAAGGAGGCAGGTATATGGTGCGAACACGGATGATCGCAAAACCCCGGGTGGCCGAAACGCCGTTGTGGGAATCGACGAACGCTCATGTTCCGTGCCGCACGAATGGCCCCTGGGTGCGGGGACGCTAAGAGGCGCTCCGCGGGGAAATGGTGTCCTGAACTTCGTCTGAACTCGGAGCGTCAGGATATCCAGCGCAACCGGATGGATGGAATCCATCCGGTTTGCCATGTACGGAGGGGATAGGTCGGCTACTCAGAAATTCGTGAACTCGTCGGGCGCGGCGCGCAGATCTTTCCAGGTTAGGATCACGAACGCGGCCATGTCGCCGCTCGCATCGCCGATGTCGAGAGAGGGAAGCGTCGGATCATACAGCTTTCTGCGGGTGGGCGGCCGATAGGACGGGCCGGTTATTCTCGCAAGGGTCTTGTTCGTGGCATAACGGACTTCGGAGCCGTATAGCCGGTGAACCATCTGTTCCATCGTGCAATACGGGCGTCCCACCCCTGCTGCCTGACAGGAGGGAGAGCGGCCGATCTCGTCATATCGCTTGCTATAATCAGGGCCCATATAAAAAATATTCGAACGGACACCGCAACTCTGGAAGATGCCGTTCGTCGTCATCTCGGGGAAATACAGGTAGTCGTCATCCTTGTCCGGTTTCCCCTCGACTTTTTCCAGGAGCTTGTTGAAAAGCTTGTACACCCCGTTGTTTTCAGACAGGACATACGCTTCGTATCCCGCCCTGTGAGCCGGCCAGAGTTCTTCGTTGCAGAATTTTTCGAAGTCGGCTTCGCTTACCCCGTCAGCCG
This sequence comes from Candidatus Rifleibacteriota bacterium, assembly GCA_022704935.1. Classification (GTDB taxonomy): domain Bacteria; phylum Muiribacteriota; class Ozemobacteria; order Ozemobacterales; family Ozemobacteraceae; genus MWAR01. The sequence goes on along the minus strand of JAKJFL010000068.1, from coordinate 7,099 downwards.
TATTGAATTTGTCTGCGAATTTCTGGGCGATAGTCTGCTCTTGGGCCTTTTCGGGGACATCATCCCTTTCGTCCGCGAGGGGGAACTTTTCAAAATATGAAGCTATTTTATTTTTCGTGGCTTCCTTGTCGCTCAGGTCGGCCGTGATTTTCCCGTCACCGGCGTGGGTGAGCATGCTCGTTTCGGCATCCGCCGCGGGCATGAACTCCTTCGCGAGGGCGAATTTCATGACGGGGTACATTTCGTTTTCGAAACAGTCGGCAGGGCTCCGGTAATCGTAGACCACGCGCTCGTTCGCAATGACCTTCGCGGCGAAATGATGCTTGTAATTGCCCGGGTCGTCCGGGTTCGTGCCTGCGTTCAGGTCGTCGGTCAGCAGTTTTCTGGAGTTTTCCTTGTAATCGTCGCTGAGGAGGGCGTTCTGCTCGTAATCCTGGGGAAAGCTGTATTTTTCCTCTTTCTTGGATTTGTTGTTTCGCTGGTTGAAATCGCCGGCGACGAAGACGCTCTTTTTCGAAACGATATTGACGTCGCGCGGCGGATTCCCCTTGATGACGAGGTTCGTGTCGGAGTAGATCACGCCGTTGAAATTCGCCGGAAGCGTCACGTTTCCCTTGCGAAGCCCCGTTCCGAAATCGAGGATGCGCGCATCGACCGAGTTCCCGCTGGAAGGCGCCCAGCCGGCAGGGACCTTGTAGGCCTGTGCGGGATTCGATCCGTCGTTCTCGGGAATATAGCCGCCGTTCTGGGCCTGCTTTTTGAGATCGCCGAATCTCGGCTCGCCGGGAGAAAGGCTGATCTGAGAATTTTTATCCAGCAGGCGGCCTTTGAGTTTTTCTTTCATCGTGTCGGGAATCGTCGGGGTTTTCCCACGGATTTCCTCGGGGACCTCGCCGTATTTTTCGCCTTCACCCGACGAATACGTGCCATGCTGCGGGAATGGAATGTTGCTTTGCGGCATCGTGACCGTCTCTTCGGGCATGCCGGGGCGTGCGCGGAAGGTGACCTTCGTCGGCTGCCAGAAGAAAATTCCGCCAGCTCCGCTGATGATGCTGTGCATGTCGAACAGTTCCTGCTTCGTTCCCGGAGTGCAGGGGCTATGTCCATCCATCAGGATCTGCCCGATTTCGACGCCGTTGTGACCATAGAGATTGCCGGTAGAGAACTTGTTCACGTTGTTCTGACCGGGTTCGCCATACACGATCGAGAGGAACTCCATGTCGAACATCAGAAACTCGCGGCCTGGGAACCGGCGCTGCGCCACGCAAGAGATACTTCGCATCGTATCTCCGACCCGGCCCATCGAATCGATCTTGAAAAAGCACTTGCTCTCATCGATGTTCTTCGTCCGCTCGTCGTCCTCATACTCGACCAGGCCGACGCGGAACCGGAACTGCCCGTCGCCGAGCGTGCCCTGATACGATCCTTTTCCAGAGGTGTTCTGCTGCGCGAAGGAGAAGTCGCTGTCGTTCGCGATGGACGGTTGCCATTCGGGGAGGTTGTCGTTGTCCCAGACCAGCTGTTTCTGGGCCGAATCGATCTTGACCTTGTGGGTCCTGAACGAGCTGTTCAGGCTCAGTTCCGTCATGGCGAAGGAAATGCCGGCTTCGGCCAGCGCCAGGGCCTTGAGATTCCTGTTTTCCATGATCGTGTTCTGGACGCGATACGAGGTGAACGATCTGAGCGATGCAATGACGATCAGGAGAACGAATCCGAGACCAAGGGCGATGACGATCGCCGAGCCCTTGCGCCCGGAAGCTGTCGTCGAGGCAGGTGGACAGAATGAATTCATTGCGGTTCGGCCCCCCTTTGCCTGATCGATGTCAGAAGCGTCGAGTCGTATTTGCCGTCCTTGCCGCGGCCCGTCAGCCTCGCACGAATACAGACGCTGTCATGATGCGGCAGGTTCGGTTCATTGAGCTTGAAGAAAACAAGTTCGTCGATGTTTTCCATCATGACCTTGCGTGCCCGCTGGGCCGTGACTTCCTGGCGACGATCGTCGAACGGCAGCGTCTCGCGCCAGAGAATGTATGGGCCGGTCGCCTGGTCGGGATCGACCTTTTCGAGCTTGTAGGTGACGCGCAGCTGCGTGTAGTTGTACTGATTGTCGGCGAGGCTTTTCGGCTGAATGGAAAAATCGTACGTCACCTTGTGAAAGGATATATAGTTCGCCGGATCATCGGTTCTCAGATCTGTTGACTGGGCGAGACTTGCTTTCGGCGGCGTACCTTCGAGGAGAAAATTCGACTCCCGGATGTCGTCGGTGATCTTGTCGAAGAGCCGTTGAAGCTCGTCATTCGTCTGATGTGCCTGCATGACGGCCTGCGCCTGCCTGCGGGATGAGGAAAATGTGTGGTAGAGAGCCGTCAGGAGCAGGGCGAGGACGATGACCGCCATCATGATCTCGATGAGCGTCACTCCTTCTCGTCGTCTCATGAAATGCCCTTCCTTTCGGATTACTGGCGCTTGTTGATGGCCGAATGGATGTCGAGGGTGTGGAGTTTCTTGTCCTGGCCCGTATATTGGATGGTGAACGAAAGGAACACCATGTTCGGTTTGATTGATGCGTCGCTTTTGTCTGTGGCGTATTTGATCTGGACTTTCTCTTTCACGACTTCGTATTTGATCCCGTTGATGGTTTCGGTCCGGATCTCGTCGTTGTTCTTCAGGGCGTATTCGAATGTGGTTTTCTGCGTATTGGGCTCAGAGTCATACTGGTCCGCATCGAGCAGGTCGAACTTGCATGCATGGGCCGATTCGAGAATTTTCTGGGCGAAGAACGACGCCTGCGTGTGGTCGCGCGTGGCGTTGACGGTTTTGGTTTCAGAGATGATGACATTCAGAGAAGGGACCAGCACCAGCGCCAGAATGATGACACCGATCATGATCTCGACCATCGACATTCCGATGCGGTCGAAATGAACGGGAACAGTCATGGCGTCTGCGCCTCCGGGTAGATGAGAAACTGCTTCCGCTTCGTCAGGAAATCCGAGACGGATGATCTGATGCGGCTCCGGATCTCGTCCATCCCCTTTTTCTGAATGATTGCCGTACGGATGTCGGAACCGCCCAACAGAGTATCGACGCCTTCCGCGGCCGTCTGGTTCGACAGCGGGATTTTATCGGGATACAGCGTCCAGAGGGTGTGAAGAATGGCGATGCCGGTCACGACTGGATCGTATGACGAATGGTCCGTCACGACGATCTCGATGCCGGGCACCCGTTTCTGCTGAAACAGCCCGTAATAAGGCCGCACCGTGGTCGGAAGGAAGGCGACCCCTGGCAGGTTGAGCACGGTGAGCTTCGAGATCAGCGCATCGGGGTCGATCCAGGGCGCCAGAACATAATGGAACGGGCGCGTCGTGCCGACGCCGGTCGAGAAGATGCCCATCTCGCCGAGGAAGCCCGTCGTCGCGTAGTAGAGCGGAGATTCGGGGTCGGGGAGATGCTCCGACGGCATCGTCCAATGCAGGCCGCAGTTCCGGTAGGTGACGTCCCGTTGGTAGTTTTCCATGCCGACGACCGTGAGATCGGCGTTCAGACCGAAAACTTTGTTGAAGAACAAAGCGAGTTCTCCGAACGTCATCCCGTACACCAGAGGGATCGGATACACCCCAAACCTGCTTCTGAACTGAACGTCGAGGAGCGGTCCCGAAACCTTCGAGGCGCCGATCGGATTCGGCCGGTCGAGGACGAAGACTGGAACTCCCGCCTGCTTGCCGAGTTCGAGAAACTGGGCGAGAAGAGTCACGGCATGGAAAAACCGGATGCCGATATCCTGTATATCAATTACTATTATTTCTGCCCCGTTCAGCTGGTCCGCCCGGGGCTTTTCGAGAGGGTCGCGGATGATATGGACGGGCGCCTGCGTGAGGGCATCGATCTGTTTCGTTCCGGAGGCTGACCCGATCAGCTTGCGGGGCCACGGATCTCCGGTGAAGATCGCCTTGATCGTGGTTGCACGGGCGAGCCGGTCGGCCGTATGTCGCATACTCTGATCGTATGAGGCAAGACCGACGAGAAGGGCGATTTTTTTTCCCGCAACGAGATCGGGATGTCCGGTCGCAAGGACTTCCAGACCGATCGACAGCCGTTCGGCGGCTGGAGTGGCCGAACAGGTCGCGAACACGAATATCGCGAGAAAAACGGTTCGAAGAAGCTGTCTTGTCAGGTTCATGATCGAGTCCTTGGAAGGATTATACAACGATGCGTGAAAAAATGGTGGTAGAATCGGGGAGAGGATTTTTTACAGGAGGAAGAATGTGAGAGAACCTGTGGTGAGTGGTCGTTTTTATCCGGACGAACCGACCGAACTGTATCAGATGATCAGACAGTGTTACGAGCACAGGCTTGGCGTTCGTGATCGTCATCATTCCAAGGCCGGACGGCTGGCCGGCGTGATCGTCCCTCATGCCGGATATGTTTTCAGCGGACCGGTCGCGAGCTGGTCGTTCCGGCGCCTCGGCGATGAGAAACCCGCCCCGAAACGCCTCCTGATGCTCGGACCTAAACACACGCCGTACGGTACCACGGCGGCTCTGAGCGCTGAAGACACCTGGATGACGCCGCTAGGAAGTATCGAGATCGACGAGTCTCTGCGTTCCGCTCTCGAACAGACAGGGGTTTTCACGAGGGACGATTCGGCGCACGCATTCGAACATTCGATCGAGGTGCAGATCCCGTTCGTACAGCAGGTGATGCACGCGGCGCTGCCGAAGATCGTGCCGCTCGCCCTCGGTTTCGCCGATCATGCGCGGTGCGAACAGTGGGGAGCGGCGATCGCCGGCGTGCTCGCGAAACCGGAGTTCGCCGACACGGTCTGTATCGTCAGTTCCGATTTCTCTCATGAAACGCCGCGCGACGAAGCCTACAGGATCGACGGCGAGGCGCTCGACGTCATCCTGTCGCTCGACGCGAAGGCTTTTCACGAGATGGTCGTGGGGCAAGACCGCAGCATCTGTGGCGTCATTCCCATCACCACGTTCCTTGCCTCGCTGAAGGGAAGAAACGTTCGCGCGACGAAGCTGGCTTACGCCACCTCCATGGATGTCATGGCCCACCCGCGCGGTGTCGGATACGCCTCGGTTATATTTGAAAATATATAATTAAGGAGAACCGTGACCCCGTTCGAGATCGGCATCCTGGTTGGGATGGCGTGGGCCGCCGTGCTGACGGTCTGGGCCCTCGCCGAGATCACAAGCGGCGAGCCCAGCCCGTGGCTGCTGGTCGTCGCGGTCGTCTACGAGGGCTTCGATCTGACGCCTCGCGGCATTCTACAGGGCGCCGCGTGGGCGTTCGCCGACGGGTTCATCAGCGGCTACGTGATCAGCTGGCTTGCCTCGCTGATCTGGTAGGGCATCAGAAGTCGAAACTGCCGTAGACGCCGAGCATGCGTTCCCGGGTGAAATCCCGGAGAGTGTTGCCGAACTCGGCATGCAGCCGGCCGGTGTCGAACCGGTAGCTGGCGTGCAGGGTCACTCCCAGGCCGCTTTCCCGACGGGTTTCCGGAACCGTATCGCGCCAGGAATTCGAGATGAGGCGGGTGTCGAAGCCCCACCACCAGTTCGAGCCGACGGCCCGCTCCCAGCCGGCGACCAGCTCGGCCCCGCGAAAATCGCGGGGTGCCCAGTAGGTATACGCCGCGCCGCCCGCGTCGAGCTGGTTCTCGAAACTCGCCTGGGAAAGCTTGAGCTGGAGCGAAAGGAAAGGGATGCCGCGACGCTTGATATAGTGCAGGATCTCGGTATCGAACCTGCGCCGGGCATTGCCGTCCGAGATGTCGCCCGTGGTGAACGATTGCTGGATGCGAGTCTGCTCGTGCAGGTCTCCGAAGACGGTCAACGTCGCGTAATCTTCGGAAAGCAGCCGGCGCGCCGTCTCGAGATTTTCCTTGTAGGAACCGTGGCCGGCGAAGGCTGCAAGGTTGAGCTGGCCGTTTCCCGTCACGCCCTGCAGAGAGTATCCGTTGATCGTGTCTTCATCGGAAAACCGCTCGGGGGCGAACGTCGCGGCAAGGCGGCTGCGGTGGTCGAGGTTGTATTCGAAGGTTCCCGACAGAATCCGGCTGTCGGTCGTCTCGTCGAGGTTGCGGTCCTCGTAAGCCCAGGTTTCGAGCCTGTACCGGGCCGATATCTTCGGAAACGTGAAGGACGGAAAATATGCCTCGAGACTCGAAATGAACTCGGTCTGTCCGGCGTTGTCCTCGTGGAGCCTGACACCGATCTCCGCGACCGAGTTGAGGCGTGAGCGGACATGTTCAAGGTTCTCGCGGAGCTTGTCGCTGAGGGGATACAGAAGCGTCAGCCGGTCGTAGATCGCTTTCGTGTCGCTGAATCTGCCCTGCCGCAGGAAAACGGCCGCCAGGCCTTCGTTCGCCTGCATGTTGTCGGGCTGGATCTCGAGCGCCTGCTCGAAGAAGCGCTGGGCTTCCTCGAGGCGGCCCTGTTCAAGCCTGAGATTTCCGATCTCGATGAGGGCATCGAGCTTGTGCGGGGGTTGCGTCAGTCGTTCGAGCTGGATGTCGCGCTCGATGCTTTGGAGATGCCGAAGTTCGGTGCTCAGCGAATCTCCCGTCTGCTCGTCCGGGACCATCAGGTCGAAGGGCTGGGCGAGGGCGGGTTCCGGAACTGCGAGAAATAGCGCGGCCGCCAGGATCAAGAACGCGGATATCCTGGAGAACAGCGAAGCTTCCTGTGCAAACCCGAGCTGGTGACACATCACCCCCCCTTATCGGCAAGAGGCGGGGAGTTCGTTATTCCCTTCGGCTGGCGGGCAAAAGAAAACCGCCGGAGCCGGGGCGGCCTTCATGCGCTCTTCGATCTTCTTCTTGACTTCGTCGAGCTTGGCCTTGGGCACGTTGAGGGTGATCTTGGCGGCGGTGTCGACGGCCTCGACCTTGATCAGGTTGAGGATCTCGGCGGCTTCGGGGGTCTGGCCGGCGAGCATCTTGATCATGGCGAGGAAGCCATTGAGAGAGGTCATGACCTGGTCCATGCTTTCCTTCTTGTCGACTTCGCCGGTGAAGTTGAAGGTGAGGTCGGCATCATAGTTGAAGGAGAAGAACAGGGAGTTGACGGCGGCGAGGGGGGCGGCCTGCGGG
>JAKJFL010000067.1:0-10461 GCA_022704935.1 Candidatus Rifleibacteriota bacterium | reverse complement strand
GGCTTCGGCGGCGGCGTTTCCCTGGCAGGAGGCCATGCCCCAGCTCGACGGAGCCATCCGCATCGACCGGATCCAGTTCAGGTTCATGATCGTGATCCTCTATCTCATCGTCGGTCTCGGGGCGGCGAATACCCTGCTGATGAGCGTCATGGAACGGACCAGGGAGTTCGGCCTTTTCCGCGCTCTGGGGCTCGGGCCCCGGGCGATACGGAACATGGTGGTGACCGAGGGGATCGTTCTTGGAATGCTTGGAATGGCGGTCGGAACCGGAGCCGGACTGCTTGCGACATGGCATTCCATGCGCACCGGGATCGATTTTTCGGCCCTGATGGGGGAGGCGGAAGTTGCCGGCATGCTCATCGACCCGGTCATCTACAGCGCCTGGGATCACGCGACCACCTTCTGGTTCAACGTCGGCATGCTGATGATCGCGATGGCCGCATCGCTGTATCCGGCGCGCAAGGCACTTCAGATCAGGCCCGCGCAGGCCATGCGCACGTTTTGAAAGGAGTCGCGGCATGAGCGGAATTCTGGTCAGGCAGGTTTCGAAACAGTACAGGGAAACCGAGGCCGTGGTCCGGGCCATCGACGCTCTCGACCTGTCGATCGGGGAGGGCGAGTTCACCGTCATCGCAGGCCCCTCCGGAAGCGGAAAAACCACCCTGCTCAACCTCGTGGGCGGGCTCGACCGGCCCGACACCGGCGAGATATTTCTGGGCGACGAGGCGCTGCACGCGATGTCCGAGTCGGAACTTACAGATCTGCGGCTTCGCCGGATCGGCTTCGTTTTCCAGGCCTTCAACCTGATCCCGGTGCTGACGGTATACGAAAACGTGCAGTTCATCCTCCAGATTCAGGGCGTGGCCGGACCGGAGCATGCTCCCCGCATCCTGCCGCTGCTGGAAGAGCTTGGCCTGAAGGGCATGGAAAACCGTTTCCCACCTCAGTTGAGCGGCGGTCAGCAGCAGCGCGTGGCAGTGGCCCGGGCCATGGTCGGGCAGCCGCGCGTCATCCTGGCCGACGAGCCGACGGCAAACCTCGACTCGGAAAACGCCGTGGCCCTGCTCGGGCTGATGAAACGGCTCAACGGGGAACAGGGCGTCACGTTCCTGTTCAGCTCCCACGACCCGCGGGTCATCGACACCGCACGGCGCGTGATCCGTCTGCGCGACGGCAGAATCGAGTCAGATGAACGGCGGTGAAATATTATCAATAATATAATAAAATGCATTGTATTATGTGTGGCGTGTGTTCTGATGGCACCGGCTGTCATCTGCGCGGGCGAGATCCAGCAGACATGGGCCTGGCGGACGATCTGTCAGGGACTGCGTCCGACGGAAGGCGTCGCGCGCTTTCTGCCGGAGACTGCGCGGGACCGGCTGATGGCGCAGGAACTGCTCCGCTGGTCGGTTGCTGGCGATGCCGGAAAGCTCCGATTCCAGCTTGGCTACGAGATCGCCGGCACTTGGCACGGTCAGACGCCGGTTTCCGTAGAAAACGCGGGCGGAGCTGATCCCGTCGGCCGGCCCGGGTCCGGGGATCTTCCGAATGCGTGCAACACCCGTGGCGAATTCAGACAGACCGCCAGAAGCCTGGTGGTCGGAACCGTCGAACGGTTCCAGGGCTCGTGGCGCGCCGGGGATATCGATGTCGATCTCGGTCGTCAGCCCGTGAGTCTCGGAACGAGTCATTTCATCGGGATTCTCGATGTCCTCGCCCCGTTTTCTCCAGGTTATCTCGACAGCACCTTCAAGCCGGGCATCGATGCCCTTCGCCTGCGCACCCGGTCGGGCAGGACTGGAGAGGCAGAATTGATCGTGGTTCCCGGCCGGTCCGTGGAAACTCGGGCCGTTCTTGCCCGCCTTCGCCGCACCGTCAGGGGAATCGACATCGAAGGCGTCGCAGGCCGGTTCCGCAGGAGGGACATGGCGGGAGTCGGGTGGGAGGGCGAGAAACGGGGGTGGAATATCTGGGGCGAGGCGGCAGTATTTACCAGACGTCCGGATGTCGAGCGGCGTCGGGCCGGCCCCAGGGGTATTGCCCGGTCGCTGATCGCGGGGGTCGAGCGTCAGGTAAGGGCGCTGACGCGCGTCGGCCTGGCCGGCTTTTACCAGGATTTCGGCGCCGACAGCCCCGGAGAACTGCCTGAAATACTCGCAGAGGCACCTTTCCGCGAGCGATGGGCCTACCTGGGCGGCCGTGGATACCTGATCGGAACGTTCGATCAGGAGATGCATCCGCTCGTGCGGCTTTCCGCGGCCGTGCTCGTGAACGCCGGGGACGGATCGACCCTCTGCCAGCCGAAAATCATCTTCAACACGGGCGATGATTCCGATCTGACGCTGTTCGGCTGGATCGGCGCGGGGCCCGATATCGGAACCGATGCCGGCGGCCCGGTCACCCGGTCCGAGTTCGGCTCTGTCGCGGACGGTATCGGCGTTCTTTCCCGGTGGTTTTTCTGAGCCGCAGGGCCCGGGGCGAACGCCTGGAATCAAACGGTCAGACGCAGTTTCGGGGCGAAGCGGTCGCGTTCGCTGAAGATACAGCCGCAATATTTCTGCCGATATAAATCGTTTTCGCGGGCCGCGGCGTGCGTCGATGGAAAGGCCGGGCGAAGGTCCGTGGCCGAGAAGGCGACGCCGTGCTCGCGGCCGGCCTCGTACCCGATCGATACCAGCAGGTCGTGATCCTGGTAGGGGCTGATCAGAAGCGTGGTCGAAAACGACTCGAATCCGTCCCGGCGGGCCCTGGCCGCGGTCGCCCCGAGACGCATCCGGAAACAGGCGGCGCACCGCGAGGGGCCGAAGTCGCCGCCGAGAGCCGCGAGAAACCGTTCGAGCCCGTAATCCGTGTCGCCCCAACTGATCTCCGCGCCGAGAGCGCCCGCCATCTTCCTGAACGATTCGAACCTTGAGTGATACTCGACGTACGGGTGAATATTCGGGTTTTCCCAGAACAGGACGATGTCGGCGATCCCTTCGCGTTTCAGGTGCGGCCAGGCGCCACTCAGACAAGGGCCGCAGCAGGTGTGAAGCAGGACCGACATTCGGATGTTTCCTTCAGACCATCGTTCCGGACATCGTCCAGAGGCGTGCGCGATCGATCTTCACCCGGACGAAACGCCCGATCAGGTCGGAAGAGCCGGCAAAATCGACGACCCGGCCGGTTCGCGTCTTTCCCAGAAGATGGCCGGGCGTGCGCTCGGAACAGCCGTCGACCAGCACGTCGAACGTGTGGCCGACCTGTTTTGCGCTTTCTTCTTCGGAGATGGCGTTCTGGACTTCGATCAGGCGGGTAAGCCGCGCCTTGCGCTCGTCTTCGGGGAGCATCCCTTCCATCGAAGCCGCAGGGGTGCCTTCGCGAGGGGAATAGTAATACGTATACGCAGACTCGTATCTTACTTCTCTGACGAGCGACAGGGTTTCCTCGAACTCGGCTTCGGTCTCGGTTGGAAAGCCGCATATCAAATCAGTTGTTATACATGCACCGGGAATGGCGGTGCGCACGCGCTCGATGAGGTCCAGATACCGCCTTCGGGTATAGCCGCGGTTCATTATCCGAAGAATGCGGTCCGAGCCGGCCTGGGCGGGGAGGTGAAACATTTCGCAGAGCTTTTGAAGGCGAGCCATCCGGTCGACGGCCTGGAAGGAAAAATCGCGCGGATGTGAGGTAAGAAACCTGATCCACCGAATGCCGGGAATCTGCTCCACCCGTTCGAGAAGAGTGATGAAGCCTTCCTCCAGGCCGATATCCTTCCCGTAAGCGTTCACGTTCTGGCCAAGCAGGGTTATCTCGACGACGCCTTTCCTGGCCAGATCGCTGATGAAATCGATGAGCTCGGGGAGGGGACGGGAAACCTCGGGACCACGGACGTGCGGGACGATGCAGTAGGAACAGAAGTTCGTGCATCCCCTGATAATGTTCACCAGGGCCGAGAATGGTTTTTCGAGGATTATGCCGTCAGCCTGTTCTCCGTCGAATCCTCCGATGGCGGCAAAAGCTCCTGTGGCTTTCCGGGTTCGTGCGTGCTGGAGCAGAAGAGGAAGGGTTGGAATGTCGTTCGGGCCGAATACGAGATCGACATGCGGCAGAAGCTCGAACAGCCGTTCCTTTTTTGCCTGGGCCACGCAGCCGGCAATGCCGATCAGGAGCTCGCGGTTCGTTTTTTTCAGCCGTTGCAGCGACTGAATGCGACTGATGAGGCGTTGTTCCGCGTGCTCCCGCACACAGCAGGTGTTGAACAGAATGAGATCGGCATCGTCTTCCGAATTGGATTCTTCGTAGCCGATGCTCGTGAGCATGCCGCGAATACGCTGAGCGTCAGCCTGATTCATCTGACACCCGAAAGTGGTGAGGAAATACCTCGGAGAATGTGTGGTTCCCATATTCAGGAAGGCATTCTACCACAAAAAACAAAGAAAGAATCAATCAATTTAATGATTATTATCTTAAATTATTAAAGACAATATCATTAATCAGATTAATTTTGTCGGAATTGTTCAGGTATCGTGCATTGAGAATCCTGGCTGAGCCTTGGAGACGGTGCAGAGATGTGATACACTTGCACCCTCATTCAATGAGCTATTTCCATGCTCGGTCATATCTGAGAAATCACTTCCCGTATTGCTGGAGGAATAATGAAAAGCGTTTGTAGGCTTGTCTTCTGGAGCATCCTTTGCTGCATTGCCCTTTTTGTCGTGACGGCTGCCATGCCTGCGTTTGCCGCCGACGTTCCTGCTGCCCGGCTCGAAGGCGATGCAATTGAACCTGAAATGGTGGAAGCCCCGAATACATCTGTCTATGAACTTCCCAAAATGGATTTCGTTCCAGCCCAGATTGAGGAAGCGGCCAGCCCGGTGGTCGAAGTCCCCGCGCCGGCAGAGACAAAGCCTGCAGTCGTGAAAGCCGAGCCTCCGGTCGAACAAGTGAAGTCTTCCGTCGAGCCCACGGAAAAGAAGGCGGAGACTGGGCGTTATGCCCGGAATAAGAAAATTTCGGGCAGGATTCGTGAATACTGGCTGAAAATTCACGGCGAACCGGAAGCTGCTCCCGTTGACGACGTGAAAAAAGAAAAAGTCGTGACCCCCCTTTCTTCCCAGGAAGCAAAGGTGATCGCAGCTCCTGCAACAGAAGCTCGGAATGAAGCTGCCGTTTCTTCCGGCGAATCTCGCAGGGAGGGCACGATCATCCGGCAGGTTCCCGTTGAGCAGAAGCCCATTGTCGCAAAGACCGAGCCTGCCGTCGAAGAGCCCAGGCTCGCTGTTGAAGAACCGAAAGCCGCTGTCGAAGAACCGAAAGCCGCCGTCGAAGAACCGAAGCCTGTCTTTGAAGAGACAAAGGGGGCTGTTGAAGAGACGAAGCCCGTCTCCGATATTCCGGAGAAGAAGGTCGAGAGCTCTCTTGCGCGCGCAGACCGGAAATTGTCCACCAAGGTGCGTGGCTACTGGCTGAAGCTCCACGCTCAGGAGGAAGAAGGCCAGATTGTCGCCAGGGAGCCCATGAGTCTCCCGGCAGCAGCCCAGCCGGCGAAACCCCAGATCGTTCCTCAGACAACCCAGGAAGAGAAGACCGACAAGCCCGTTGTGGGTGTCGAGCCGTCTGCCGGCGAATCCAAGGTCGAGATTGCTTCTGCCGAGCCGGCCCGCACCCCCGAATCCAAGGACGAAACTTTTGCACCGGCTCCGACCGTCACCTCGCCCCCTCTCTCGGAGGCCCCCCCTGTCGTGTTCCAGAAAAAATCATCGAAACTCGCCCTTTTCTCCGGGCCACTTGCGAAAATGGCCCAGCGGCGCGAATACCGCATGGCCGAGGCGAAGCGTCTGAACATCGTTCTCCCCAGCCAGGGTGGCTCGTTCGACAAGCTCCCGCAGAGTATCTGCAAACTCAAGTCGACGGTCGAGGACATCCTCACCCGAAACGGCGCAGGTCTTGTTCTCAGTATGATTTTCAAAGGCCGTTTTGCCGGCGGTTCGGCGAACCAGAAGCGCACGAACAGGTAATATTCCTGAAGAAGAAACCGTCCGGATCCCTCAGGACGGCTGTGTGAACCGGAAGCCAGCCCCTTCACAGGGGATGATGTTCCGGTGTGTCGGAATTCAGATCATGAATTATCTGAATTCTGATAACTCAGGGAAGATTACATGATCCCGTGGCATCGAAACTGCTCAGAGCGCCAGGACCGATCGTTTTGCAGCTCTGGCCTGTGTATTCATTGTCCGAGCCGCATCCAGTGAGGGCTCCCGGCAATAGGAACAGAGCGAGAGCTACAAAGATCAAAACAAATTTCTGATAATTCATCGTTTTCCCCCTTGCATCCAGGTTTCGTCATACATTGTCGGCAGGATGTGGCCTTTTCCGTATGCCGATCAGTATGCTTTTTCGATTTTTCCGCCAGGGAAATAATGGCTGAGAATCTGATCGAATGATTTTCCTGCCTTGGCCATGGCCTGCGCGCCCGTCTGACACATGCCGACCCCGTGCCCCCAGCCTGCCCCGGTGATCTCGGCGCCCGCGATGAAGCCGCGGTCATCCCGCTTCCATTCCGCGATGAAGCACGCGCTTCTCAGCCCGCCGAACAGCTTGCGAATGGCAAGCTCCTTCATCACGGTTTTCGTGCCGGTCTCCCCGATGAGGCTCACTTTGTAAAGGCGGCCGGAAGGACCTCGTTCGAACCCGGTAACACTCGAGATCTTTCCGATTCCCGCGGCTTCTTCCACCTTTTTCCAGTCGTCGGCCGTCAGCGTTTTCTTCCATCGGAACTTGTCGCCGCCTTCCACGGTGGTATCGCCGCACCAGCAGGGAGGTGGGTTCCGTATAAACGCCGATATGGTATCCTCACGGGTCAGATCGAGACCTTCCGGGGCTCCCCGGATATCCCAGACCCCTTTCAATTGCGGGTCGGGGGGAGATGTCCAGACGAGATGATTGGGTTCCCCATGGCCGCCGCAGTTCGCCGCATACACGGCATCGACGATCGCGCCCTCGGCATTGCGAAGCAGGGAACCCCGTGTTTTTGCGATGACGGGGGCGAGTTTACGGGAAGCTGCGGTCTCGCCGGCATACACCTGGCAATGTTGTTCGGCGCAGAAGTCGTATCCTTCGCCAAGATGCCTGAGGCCCATCTTCGAAAGAATTTCACCCCGTGCCGCCACGGCCTGTGCCTGAAGGGCCGCCGGCAATGCCTTCGAGGAAATTTCGGAGGGCACGACGCCCGCCAGGATGGTTTCGAGGTCAGTCGTTAAAATCGTATCCAATGCGTCCTGTGCCCCCCAGCGGATGGTGATGGGACCGCGATATGACCGGTCTTCGAAGCCGTGCCACGCATACCCCCTGGCATGTTCGACCTTTTTCAGTTCGACAATGTCGGCCGGCACGAGTTGAAGATCCTTGTTGCCTGCGGCGACACGCTTGCCGTTGATGTGGAGGGCGAGTGTGCCCCGGCTTTGCGCAAGGATTTCCTCGAAAACCCAGCTCGAACTGCCTGCGGCGGCCAGTTCGTCGACGAGTTTTGCCGCGACATCGCGGGTGTCGAACATGCCGACCCCGATAAACACGACCCGACCATCCCAGGTGACCGTTTTCCCGTCCGCCCCGTAGGAGATCTTCCCTGCTTCGAACGTGTGGATCGGCCGGCCGCTCGAGCGCCACTTCCGCAATGCCGCCTCGAGACGGTCTGGTTCCCTGCGCGGAGCCGACTCCACCATGACGTGATAGCGTTTCCTGGCGGGAGTTTGAATAGTGCCTGAAATAGAAACTGAATCCTTCGCTCCGATGTTGCCTGACGTTTTGCCGAGTCGCCATGTTCCTCCGCCGGGAAGACGGCACTCGAGACTTCCTCCATACTCTGCCGTTTTGATCTTCACGACCGGCACCGGCGCCGCAATCAGAGGGGCCCCCCCGATGAGGCCAAGGGCGAGAAGGGAAACGCAGGCGAGACTTTTCAGATCAGATTTCATCGGCGTCGATTTCTCCCAGGGCGACGGCGAGGCGACCATCCGCCGCGGCCAAGGCCTGTCTTGCCTCGTCGGCCGTTCCGCCGTTCTTCGCCAGGTAGATGGCCAGCTTGGCCTCTCCGTTCGCGCGGGACAGGCAGGTGTCGGCATGCTCGGGCGTCGTGCGGGCCCCTTCCATCACGATGCGCTGGGCGCGTTTGCGCAGCTTCGCGTTCGTGGCCCGGACGTCCACCATGAGGTTCTGATACACCTTGCCGATTCTGATCATCGCGATCGAGGACAACATGTTCAGCACCAGCTTGCAGGCCGTTCCGCTCTTGAGGCGGGTCGAGCCGGTGATGACCTCCGGCCCGACGACCGGGTTGATGTGGATGTCCACGTCGGGGGGCCTTCCGTAGGGGTTGCAGGAAAGCAGAACCGTGCAGCTGCCGACCCCTTTCGCGAACGAAAGGCCGGAAATGACGTAGGGAGTCGTTCCGGAAGCCGTGATTCCTACCACTGTGTCGGTGGGGGTGAGATTGATCGCCTTCAGATCGGCAACGGCCGCATCCCGGTCGTCCTCGGCGCCCTCGATTGCCTGGAGGATGGCTTCCGGCCCGCCGGCGATCACGGCCGTGACCATCTCGGGCTGCACGCCGAAGGTGGGAGGACATTCCGAGGCATCGAGAACGGCGAGCCGGCCAGACGTTCCCGCTCCGATATAGACGAGCCGTCCGCCCTGTCTGAACGAGGCGACGATGCGGTCGACCGCCTGGGCGATGCTTTCGGTGGCCGCCTCGACGGCGGTGAAGACCGCCCGGTCCTCGTGCAGGAACGTTTTAACGACGTCGCGGGTGGGCTGGCGGTCGATATAGACCGACCGCGGATTTCTGCTTTCCGTCAGCGGCAGAGAGGCCGCTTGGGTCTGGGCTGTCGATGGTGTCATGACTCCTCCGGTGGCGATGAATGCTCAGTGAACCTTGTCTGCGAGATCTCGCAGGCGCCGTACGACATCGTGGCCGAGGCTGTGATGGGGCGTTGCGAGATATCTGATCAGGGGGCCCCAGGATGGGGGGAACGCCGGCTCCTTCAGGGTGAATCTTCCCGGCTCGCGTTCGCTCAGGACGGCCAGTGCCCGTTCGGGAAAGGCCTTCCAGTGGGACCAGAGGCCCCCGACGCCTGCCAGCCGAACGCTGCTTCCGAAGCCCAGTTCTCCGGAGAGCGCCCTGACGTCGGAAGCCCATCTGCGGAGGGAGGCCGAAACGAGTGCTTCGGCTGTCCGGTCGCCTTCATCCACGGCGATGGTGAGAACCGGGGCGATCTCGCCGAGCCTGCGCTGTGCGGCCGGATCGGCGTATAACCAGTCGAGAAGCGCTGCCCGGTCTATCCCGAGATGTCTGAATTGTTTCTGGAAGCTTGCTAGAATGCTGTTCTCGTGGGCGTTGTCCTCGATCGCGCCGAGAACCTGCTGCATGGCGAGCCTGCCGAACTCCGCTCCGGAAGGAGACGTGTCGAGGAGAAACCCCCAGCCGCCCCGGCGGCGGTCGATTCCGCCCTTCCGGCCGAACAATACCGATCCGGTCCCGTTCACGCTGAGAATGCCTTCTTCACCGCCGAACGCGGCGGCATGGTTGGCTTCGTAATCCCGCGAAACGACGATCTCCGCCGCTTCGAGTCCGAGCCCGGCCATGGCCTGGGCCCATCGGGTCCGGTCCGCCTCCGGCCGGGCGCCGGCGGCTCCGATCAGCCAGCGGGCGTTCCCGATATCGCCAGCTTCATATAATTTGATGGATATATTATGAATCAGCGTCGCGAGATCCTCCGGGTTCATGGCGCGCAGGTTCTTCGAAGGGCAGGAGAGTCCCAGAACCGGTCCGTCGGGCCAGAGGACGGCGACGCCAGTCGCGGCGGTGCCGCCGATGTCGAGAGAGATCATCCAGGTTGGTTCCATCATTGCACGGCTCCGCTTCGCATTCCTTCGAGGAGATGTTTCGAGAACAGCATGAACACCAGGACCATCGGCAGGGCGGCGAAGGTCGCCCCGGCCATCAGCAGCCCGTAATCCATGATCTGCTGGTCCTGCATCGTTGCCAGGCCGACCGGGAGCGTGTAGCTCGCCTCGGAATTCAGTGTGATCAGCGGCCAGAGGAACGAGTTCCACTGGGCGATGAAGATGAAGATGCCGGACGTCGCCATGATCGGCGCCGAGAGCGGCAGGTAGATGTGCCTGAAGATTTCGTATTCCCCCGCGCCGTCCATGCGGGCAGCTTCCTGGAGCTGCCTGGGAATCGAGTCCATATACTGGCGGATCATGAAGATGCCGAAGGGGGCCGCCAGCGAGGGAAGGATGACCGCCCAGAGGCTGTCGATCAGGCCCCACCGGGCGAGGAAGAGGAACAGCGGCAGCATGACGATCTGGCCCGGCACCATCATGGCGGCCAGAACCAGCCAGAACATCAGTTCACGGCCCCGGAACCTGCCGACCGAGAAGCTGAACGCGGCGAGGGCGTTGAACAGAAGCTGGCCGGCC
>JAKJFL010000688.1:0-2199 GCA_022704935.1 Candidatus Rifleibacteriota bacterium | reverse complement strand
GGGGCCACCCTTTGGTCTCTCCACGAACCGCAACGGCACGGATCTCCTCGAAGGCGATCTCCCGGCGGCGCACATACAATGGAGTGACATCCTCATACCACATCTTCCGCTTCGCCGGATCGATCGTGTACCGGCTCCTGACATACAATTTCAACAGGGCGGCAAGAATGAAACCGTGTGTACAGTCGGTAACGAACCAGTCCGGAATCCCGACGATTCCCAGCATCCGCAACAAAAGCGCCGCGGCCATGATCCCGCCGCAGAAGACGAGGATGACCTGGAGGAAGACTCCCAGGAAGGTGCGCTTCTCGATGACGATCGGAGCGGAAGACACGGCGCTTGCATCGTCGCTCGACGATTCGCCGTCGAACGCCCGGCTCTCGCGGTCGTCATTTTGCGCCTGCTCCACCGGCGGTTTCGATTTCTCGGTCGGAATCGAGTGGCTCAGCGAATCGTCGGTTTCCTCGGCAGTCATCACATAGATGATGGCCGGAACGAGGGCCACCACGACGAAGAGAAGGAACAGTTCCATATCATCCACACCCTATCATCCGAAATCCCGAATCCGCAAGAACGACTGCGCCGTCGGCACATTCCATTCAGATAAATATTCAATCAGTCCCGCGATCACTTCATTCCCATGCAAAAGAACGGGGCATGGCTGGAAGTAAAGAAGGGAGGATCGCGGCGAAGAACCGGACGAATCGGTTCGGCGCGACGGAACTCCATGTCGAGGAAACGGCGGACGGCGCCCCTGTTCCAGCCTCTCGGATGGGCGAACTCGAGATACAACGGAAGATCGCCCTCGGAGAACTGTCTGACTTCGAGACCAGCCGCCTCAACCGCATTCACCGGAAGGTTGAAGATGGCGAGATTCAGGAAGTCGATCATGCCGGCATGCCGCGCAACCCAGTCGAGGGTGCGGCGGGCGGCGGCTTCGTCTTCCGCGGGCGTTCCGAACAACACGTAGACATAGGTGCCGATCCCGGCCCGATGCAGCTCCGCCAGGATTTTTCCGGCGGTTTCAAGCCTGATCCCTTTGCCGAGCGCGTCGAGCACTTGTTGATCGCCGGATTCGAGGCCGAGCTGAAGCATCACGCAGCCGGATCGCCGTAAACCATCCGCAACCCCCGATTCAGCCAGAAACGGTTCGAAGCGCGCGAACCCGAACCACGGAATTCCCGGAGGCTGCACAATCAGAGCGCGCAGAAAGGCAGGGGAAAGGGCATTGTCGAGCCAGTGAATCATTCGTGGCCGTATGTTATCCGTCAAACGCCGCACGTGCTGCAGCAATGCTTCTGGATCAACCGGTCGCCAGGCGTTTCCTTCCGATGTTTCTGGGCAGAAAGAGCACCGACGCCAGTAACAGCCCGATGACGCCGAAACCGGAAGTACCGTTCCCGGCGACAAATACTCTTGGATGGGGAGAAGGTCGAATGCGGCTATCGGCCCGGCAGTTTCCACCCGTTTCGACGGAGCCGGCATCGGAAGGTCCGCTATACTATTTTTTACAATATTCAACAAAGGGACTTCGCCCGGTCCCGACACGAGGTCATCGAACAATCCGCCAAACGGTGATTTCCACTCGGGATGCGACATCCAGGTCGTCACGAGGCCACCGCCGAGTACAAGCCGGACTCCAGGCGCAACACGCCTGACCAGCCCCGCGAAAGCGAATGCGCTCAGTGCCTGGGAGAGATAGTTCAATGAGATGCCGACCACCCGAGGCATGTCCTCGGCCATCAGACGTTCGAGACGCGATTCCAGCACCGCCGCGAAGGGATCCTCGAGAGGGTATTCCGCGGCCCGGAGCAGGTCTGCGCTCCGCGTCGGCTGCAGCTGGTCATCCGTAGCATCGACCAGGCCGAGGTGACGACCGGAAGCCTTCCACGGACCGTTCGCCAACAGCCGGTCCAGGTCACCGACAATCCGTCGATAGGTATCGGGATTCTCGAATGCCCTTCCGTCACGCATACGGCGAAGGTGGTCGTCGCGATCCCGCACGGCGCGCTTCGTCCACGTGTCGGTGGCTTCGGCCGGGGCGGCTTTTCGGATCAGCGCAAGCTGCCCCTCGAGATTCGCATCCCAGAGGCGACACCCGATTCCGGCTGCCCGCAACACCCCGGCAAGCATCGCGATTCCGGCAGGCGGTTCGCAGGCGCGCACCGTGGGCGGATGGATCAGAAGCGCCGATACGGC
>JAKJFL010000687.1:0-2202 GCA_022704935.1 Candidatus Rifleibacteriota bacterium | reverse complement strand
GTGCCCGAGCGGTTCCGGCCTGCGGAGCTTCTTCGCGACGCCATTTCCGCGAGAGTGCCCACGGGCGGCCGGGCCGACGTCCGGTGTCCGGAGGGTCGAAGCGTCGAGATGGATGGCGATATCATGATGTGGCGGCAGATCGTTGAGAATCTGATCGACAACGCCGTCTCCGCGTGTTATCCGAAGCCTGTTGAAATAAATATAGAAATATATACTAAAAACGATATGATTTGCATCAGGTTCGCCGATGCCGGCCCCGGCGTGCCGCGGGAACTCGTGCCGCGGCTTTTCACCCCGTTTTCAACGGGCAGGCCCGGCGGGCACGGGATCGGTCTGGCCCTTGTGCGGAAATTCGTGGAGGCCCAGAATGGTACGATACGGTATGAAGCGGCTCCCGCCGGCGGAGCTGTATTTCTCATCGAGGTGCCTGGCAGCGCATGAACATTCTCGTCGTCGACGATAACCGGTCGCTCGTCAAAGGCCTCTGCACCTTCCTCACGCAGGAAGGGCATGCCGCCGTTCCCGCCGGCACCCTCGCCGACGCCCGCTCCGAGATCGCCGCCCGGCCGTTCGATCTCGTCATCACCGATTTGAAGCTCCCCGATGGCGAAGGGCTCGAGGTGATCCGCGCCGCCCGCGAAGCCGAGAAGCCTGCCGAGGTCATCCTCATGACCGCGTTCAGTACGATCGAGACGGCCGTCGCCGCGATGAAACTCGGCGCGCTAGATTACCTCATCAAGCCGGTGCCGCTCGAGGAGTTCGCCTTCCGGATCGCGCGCGTCGCCGAACGGCGGCGGTCGGCCGAACAGACCGATACGCTCAGGCGTGCAAACGACGCGTGGCGGGCGATCGAAGGACTCGAAGACCCCCTCGCGGCGATGGTCGGCGAGTCGGAGGGGATGAAAACCGTGAAAAACCTTATCAGAAAGGCGGCTGCGTTCCCGTCGACGGTCCTGCTGTGCGGCGAAACCGGCACGGGGAAGGAAGTGGCGGCCCGGGCCATCCACGGGCTCTCGCCGTGGGCCGA
Source organism: Candidatus Rifleibacteriota bacterium (assembly GCA_022704935.1). Classification (GTDB taxonomy): domain Bacteria; phylum Muiribacteriota; class Ozemobacteria; order Ozemobacterales; family Ozemobacteraceae; genus MWAR01. The sequence goes on along the minus strand of JAKJFL010000687.1, from coordinate 1,175 downwards.
CGGCCCATTCGTTCGCGTCAACTGCGCCTCGATCCCGGCCACCCTGTTCGAGTCGGAGCTGTTCGGGCACGAGAAGGGTGCCTTCACCGATGCCCGGGAAAAACGGATCGGGAGATTCGAGGCGGCGCGCGACGGCACGCTGTTTCTCGACGAAGTCGGCGAAGTCCCGCTCGAACTCCAGTCGAAGCTCCTGAGGGCGCTCCAGGAGAAGGAAGTCGTGCGCGTTGGCGGTTCGAAACCGATCAGGATCGAGACCCGCATCGTCGCGGCCACGAACCGTGATCTGGAGGCCATGGCTGCCCGTGGGGAGTTTCGCGAGGATCTGCTCTACCGGCTTGCCGTCGTCCGGATAACCATGCCTCCGCTCCGGGAGCGTCCCGACGACATTCCTCTCCTGCTTGAACACCTCTTGTCCCAATTCAGGCGGGAATTCGGCAGGCCCGGCCTCAGGCTCGATCCAGCCATGCTTCCCGGTTTGCGTGCCCATCGCTGGAGAGGAAATATTCGCGAACTCCGTAACGCCATCGAGCGCGCCGCCGTCATGGCCGAATCAGACCTCCTCGGGCCTCGGGACTTCGGAATCGCTTCGACGGAGACCGCCGCTCCGCCTGATGAGCGGCCTTCAGCCGCATTCGTGCCTCCGGCCTCCGGCCTGACCGAGTCGCTGGAAGCCGTTGAGCGCCGCATGATCCTGGCTGCGCTCGAACGGTCTGGTGGGATCAAGAGCAGGGCGGCCGAGGAACTGAAGATTCCGAGGACGAACCTGCTGTATCGCATGAAACGCCTCGGCATTGCCGGGTCCGACGACAATCATGCCTGAAAAAAAGCGGGCCCGGCCTGTTGGCCGGACCCGGCGATACGCTGATACCGGCTCGAACGTGATCAGTTGAACTTGGCCAGTACTTTCTGGAAGGTTTCGTCGAGTTTCTTCTGAACCTCTGCAGAAATCTTCGTGATCTCGGCGGTGATGTCCTTTTGAGTGGATTCGAATGCCGACATGACCTTCGCCTTGTCCGCATCGCTCAGATGGGCGATCCGCTGCTCGAACTTTTCGCGGCGCTGTGTGGCGCGCTGTTCGAACTGCTCACGGCGCTTCGCGATGCGGCTCTTGAACTCCTCGTAGCGCTTGGTGATCTTTTCCTTCGCCTGGGCCGAGCGATCGGCCGTTCCGCTGG
>JAKJFL010000686.1:0-2204 GCA_022704935.1 Candidatus Rifleibacteriota bacterium | reverse complement strand
CCTCCTGGACATCTTCGGGCCGGTTCTCGGGCTGCGCGTGTACGAGACCATGGCGAAGAAGATCCGGGAGACCCACGAGGCCTTCGTGCGTTCGGAAACGGAAAGTCAGCTGCGCAAGACGCACATACTCGAGCTCGAACGGGAAATACAGCGGAGCACGCAGGCCGAAGAGGCGTTGAGGGCCGCCAAAGATGCCGCCGAGACGGCCGTCATCTCGAAATCCCATTTTCTCGCGCTCATCACCCACGAGCTTCGGACACCGCTTTCCGCCATTCTGGCCTACGGCCAGATGCTCGGGGATTCAACCGGCCCCATGAGCAAATTCACGGTTCCCGAGGTCCGTGAGCTCGGCACCCGGATCCAGAAGAGCGCCGCCCATCTGCAGAACCTGATCGACGGCATCCTCCAGTTTTCAAAACTGGAGAACGGCGTCTCTTCGCCCGATCTGCAGCATTTCATGCTGCAGGAGCTGCTCGACTTCGTCATTCCCCTTGCCGAGGCACAGGCCCGGGAAAAGAAACTCAGGTTCGAGATCGAAGCCCCGGACACCCCCGTCGGCCTCTATGCCGACCAGCAACAACTGAGACAGATCGTGGTGAACATTCTCCTCAACGCCTTCAAGTTCACCCGCGAGGGGGCCGTCACTCTGAGCATCATCCCGGACGGCCGCGCCCTGCGCATCTTCATATCCGACACCGGGATCGGCATCCCCGCGGAAAACATCGGAAACGTCTTCGAGCCGTTCTTCCAGGTCAGTTCTGGCATCACGCGGAAATACAGCGGAGCGGGCATCGGTCTTCCAATCGTGAAGCAGCTCGTGACGGTCATGAAGGGGGAAATCTCCATTTCGAGCAAGGTCAATCACGGCACACGTGTCGATATTGTATTACCAGATATCGTTCTGACGGCGGCCGCCGCCTCGGACGTTTCCGGATACGCCGTCGGCACGGTCGATACACGCGAGGGTTCAGATGAATCATGATCAGGCATTGAAGACTGTTGAACTGTTCTGTGACGGCGCATGCAGCGGGAATCCCGGACCGGGCGGTTGGGGATCGCTTCTCCGATTCGAGACGACGGAACGGGAGCTGTCCGGAAGCGAGCCTCACACCACGAACAACCGCATGGAGCTGATGGCGTGCATCGCCGGCCTCGAGGCGCTGAAAGAGCCGTGCCGCGTCCGTGTCACGACGGACAGCCAGTATCTGGCGAAAGCGTTCGGCGACGGCTGGCTGGAGAAATGGCAGAGAAACGGCTGGCGCACGAGTTCGAAAGAGCCCGTCAAGAACCGCGAACTCTGGGAACGCCTCATCGAGCTGTCGAAAAAACATCACCTGTCCTGGCACTGGATACGCGGCCACGCTGGCCACGCGGAAAACGAGCGGTGCGACGCGCTTGCCGTCGCCGCCCGCGAGAAAGCTGCCTCGGCACGCTGATGTCCCGAAGCGTACCCCGCATTTTTTCCCTAGCGGGGGCTTTCTGCGTTCTCTTTTTTCTGGGCGTCCACCCCATCGTCTCCCTCGGCACCCCCACAACAGCTGGCCGGAGCGCGGGGAACCTCTTCGATCTGGTTCCCCCGCCCGACGTCCGCTATCCCATCCAGGCGCCGATCACCGGATTCGACATCGACGGAACGAAGCCGCCCGTATCTCCGACCGAACCCGAGCCGCCCCACCCGGTTACCGGGGTATCCGTTCCACCCTCTCTCGAAAGACGGCTACGACACGTCGCATCCGATACAGGGCACCAGAAACCGGCGTCACCGACCGTCCGGGCCGGCGGAACGGCCTCGTCCGTCGCATCAGTTTCGGCCATCCTCGCCCCCAGGACCGCGTCATCCGCAATGAAAATATTAGGCGGTATACAACAAACATCCTCTGCGACGATCGCACTTACGGAACCGAAAGGCGCATCGGAGAACCAGAAGGCATCCGGGAGTTCCCCCGTCCGCCGGGACCTCGTTTCAGACGAAATCAAAAAAGCCCCGGCGGCGAGCAAGACGATCGTCCGGGTTCCCATCCCCGTTCCGGCTCCTGCCGCCGCTTCCAGCACGACGGTGTCCGAGCCTTCGGCTGAGGCTTCTCCCCCTGCCGAAGCCGAGGTTGCCTCCCCCACCCCGGTCATCGTCTCGCCGGCCGCCACGGCAACCGCGGAAACCATTCCGCTTCCCGCATCTCCGGCCGCCACGCTTCCGACGTTCTCCC
>JAKJFL010000066.1:0-10515 GCA_022704935.1 Candidatus Rifleibacteriota bacterium | reverse complement strand
GACATCCTGGCCCTTCTGCATGAAGATGGCGATCTCGGCGAGGTTCGTCGCGTGATCGGCGATGCGTTCGAGACTGCGCCCCATCGAAAGAAAATCGAGCAGGCTATCGATATGGTCAGGCTCGGACCGAAGCCGCTCCCTGATCTGTTCGAATAGCGCCTGGAACGCGTCGTCGATTGCGTCGTCGGCGGTGAAAATAGACTCGGCGAGTTCCTCGGTCGGCTCGAACAGGGCCGTCAGCCCATCCTTGAACAGGCTCTGGACCATGACGCCCAGCTCGACGAGGGTCGGCGGATCGACGTGCCAGGGGTTCTTCCCGAGCGACATCGACCGTCGACACATAGTGCACACCTCGTCGCCGACCCTCTCGAGATCGGCGGCGGCCTTGATGGCGCCGATAAGGGCCCGAAGATCGCCCGCGGTGGGTTGGTAGAGGGCCATCACCTTCCAGGCGAGGTCATCGATCCGCATTTGCAGACGATTCACTTCGACCTCTTCGTCGAATATAACATCATATACATCTGAGCTGCCGTTTCCGACGTTTTTCAGGCCGTGTTCGAGCATGCCGAGCACGCGGCGCGCCATCTCGTGCAGCATGCCGCGCAGTTCGGTCATTTCCATGTCCATGTGGCGTTTGATGATCACGCGAAATCCTCCACGGCCGGCGCCGGGCGCTCAGCCGAATTTTCCGGAAATATAGTCTTCGGTACGTCTGTCGCGGGGCTGCCGGAAGATCGTCGCTGTGGCGTCGAACTCGATCAATTCCCCGAGCAGCATGTAGCCAGTGTGGTCCGAGATCCGGGCCGCCTGCTGCATCGAATGCGTCACGATGATGATCGTGTATTCCCGCTTCAGCTGCACGATCAGCTCCTCGATGTGCTGCGTCGCGACCGGATCGAGCGAGGAACAGGGTTCGTCCATCAACAGGATACGGGGCCGGATCACGACAGCGCGGGCAATACAGAGACGCTGCTGAAAATCGGCCGAGAGGCCGATGGCCGGCGCGTCGAGGCGATCCTTCAGGTCGTTCCAGAGACCGACGGCCGTCAGACTCTCCTCGACCGCCTTCTCCAGCGCCGCACGGTCATGGACCCCGGCGAGGCGCAGGCCGAACGCCAGATTTTCGAAAATAGACATCGGAAAGGGGTTCGGATGCTGGAACACCATCCCGACGTCGCGTCGAAGTCCCGTCACGTCGCAATGCGGTTCCGCAAGTTCACGTTCGAGAACCCGAAGCGAGCCGGCGAGACGCGAACCCGGAACCTGGTCGCACATCCGGTTGAACACCCGGAGAAGAGTCGATTTGCCGCAACCGGACGGCCCGATGAGCGCCGTCACGCGTTTCTCTTCTATATCGAACGATACATTTTTCAGGGCATGGAACGTTCCATACCAGAAGTCGAGCCCGCGGGCCGTGACGACACTCTGCATCAGCCGAACCTCCCCGAGAGGTAGTCGTCGGTGCGCCTGTCGACCGGGCTTCGGAACAAGCGCGCCGTCGGGCCGATCTCGACGAGCCGCGACATGAGGAAGAAGGCGGTCACATCCGCGACGCGGGCGGCCTGCTTGGTGTTGTTGGTCACGAGCACGCAGGTCGTGCGTGATTTCAGTTCCGTCAGCGCCTGCTCGATTGCGGCGGTCGAGATCGGGTCGAGTGCCGAGCAGGGCTCGTCGAGAAGAAGCAGTTTCGGCTTCAGGGCCAGAGAGCGAGCGATCGAGAGACGCTGCTTCTGCCCGCCCGAGAGCCGGTTCGCGTTCAGCGCGAGACGGTCCTTCACTTCGTCCCACAGGAAAGCCGCCCGCAGGGTCTCCTCGACGATGGCTTCGAGATCGCCCTTCGTGTTGATGCCGGCGAGGCGCGGTCCGAAGGTGATGTTCTCGGCGATCGACATGTCGAGGGCACGGGGCTTGTCGAAAGCGAACGCAACCTGGCGCCGCAGGCGGAACGGATCGCAGGCTGGGCTGTAGACGTCGAAGCCGTTCACCAGGATTCTCCCCGACATCGTTCCATCGTGCGTCATTTCCTGAAGCCGGTTCACGAGTCTGAGGAACGTCGATTTGCCCGAGCGGCCGGGGCCGATGATGGCGAGCACCGTTCCCGCCTCGACTTCGAGGGAGATATCCGTCAGCGCGGGCTCCGCCGGTTTTCCAGGAGGCGGTGCGTAGACATAGGAAACCTGTTCGGCCTTCAGCATGATGGACCGGTCGGTCGTCATGACGAACTCCGTTTCGCCAGGAACCAGGCCGAGCCGACGTTCACGAGCAGGATGAGACCTACCAGCACCAGGGCCGTCGTATAGGCCATCTCCATCGAGATGCCCTCGCGGGCGAGGATGTAAAAATGAACGGCCATCGGCCGGCCGGGATCGAGCAGAGAGGTTGGCATTTCAAGGGAGATGCCGGTCGTGAAGATGACGCAGGCGGTCTCGCCGAGGGCCCTTCCGAGAGCCAGGATGACGCCGGTCATGATTCCTGGCCGCGCCTGGGGAAGCACGATGTGCCAGACGACCTGCGACTTCGTCGCCCCGAGCGAGTAGCCGACGTCGCGCAGCCCCGCCGGAACCGACTTGATCGCCTCTTCCGCGGTCCGGATGATCGTCGGCAGGACCATGCACGCAAGCGTGAGGGCGCCGGCGAGCATCGACCAGCCCATGCCGAGCGTGATGACGAACAGGATGAAGCCGAACAGGCCGAAAATGATCGACGGAATGCCCGCCAGACACTCGGCACCGAAACGGATGACCGTCGTCAGTTTCCCTTCCGCCGTATACTCGGTCAGGTAGACGGCCGTGCAGACACCGAGAGGGACGGAGATCGCGAGGGAAAGCCCGCCGAGCAGGACGGTCGAAACCAGCACCGGCAGAATGCCGCCGGCACGGCCGAGATCCTCGGGCTGCTGCAGGAAGAAACCCGAGGAAAGCCTCGGCCAGCCGTTCCAGACGAGGTAGCCGACGATCGCCGCGAGGAGCAGGCCGACGGCCCCGGTCACGAGATAACTGAGGCCTATGCCGGCCCGGTTCGCGAACTCGTTTCGGCGGCGGACATCCTGATCCATCGGCATCCTCCTCCGTCAGCGGCGCCGCACGATGAACGTGGCAAGCGAGTTCAGACAGAATATCATGACGAATAACACGACGCCGGTCGCGAACAGAGCCTTCTGATGGCCGCCCGCCGCGTATGCCATTTCCAATGCTATATTGCTCGTGAGAGTGCGGCATGGATGGAGGGGTGAGGTCGGCACGACGACGGCGTTTCCGGCCACCATGATGACGGCCATCGTCTCGCCCATGGCGCGGCCCATCCCGAGGATGACGGCCGTCACGAGGCCCGAGCGGGCCGCCGGAACGACGACGCGCGTGACGGTCTGCCACGGCGTGGCCCCCAGGGCGAGCGCGCCTTCCCGGAATGCAGCGGGAACGGCCCGGAGCGCGTCGTAGGCGATGCTCGTCACGGTCGGCAGGATCATCACGCTCAGCATGAGCGCGGCAGAGAGCACCGAGAACCCGCTTCCACCCAGCGTTTCGCGGATGAGTGGAACGATGACGGTCACGCCGATGAAGCCGTACACGACGGACGGAATCGCCGACAGCAGCTCGATCAGGGGTTTCATGACCATCCTGACGCGCGGGGCGGCGAACTCGGAAAGGCAGATCGCCGACAGCAGGGAGAGCGGCACGCCGATAACGAGGGCCCCGAGCGTCACCTGGACCGTGCCGACGATCATCGGGAAGATGCCGAACAATCCCTTCGTGGGTGCCCACCGGCCGCCGCCGAGAAACTCGGGTACCCCGACCCGCGCGATCTGCGGAAGGCCCTCGCGGAAGACGAACAGGATGATCATCGCGAGCACGAGAATCGACGAGAAGGCCATGCAGAGCAAGGCCAGCCTGATCCGCTCCTCGCGCCGGCGCAGGTCGTCGGCCGCCATCACGTTACCGGAAGACACCAACCAGGCCCTCCTTCTGCATGATCGCCGCTGCCTCGCTGCCCAGGGAAAACCGCGTCAAATCGGCCGCATCGCCGACCGGCGGCTGGAGACCTATGAGGTAGAAAGGCCTCACGAGCCGGTATGTTCCTGCCCGTACGGATTCGAACGTGGGAGTCACACCGTCGACGCTGACGGCCCGGACGCTGGCGTTGAGGGCACCCAGCGAGGCGAAGCCAATGGCGTCGCGATCGTTGCAAACCACTTCGCGCACCCCACCCGATGAATCCTGCACGAGCGCGTAATCGTCGACCGGCGTCTCGTGCTTCCCATCCTTCATGACGAGCTCCTCGAACGCGCTGCGCGTGCCCGAGCCCTCTTCGCGAACCAGGATATGAACCGGCCTGTCGCGGCCGCCAACCTCTTTCCAGGTTTTGATTCTGCCCGAGAAGAGGTCGCGCACCTGGGCCAACGACAGGCTTGCCACGGCATTTTCCGGGTGAACGATGATCGCAATCGCATCGAGAGCGAGCATCTGACGCCACAGATGCGCCTCGTTCGGCTCGTTCGGCCTGAGTTCACGCGAGGACATCCCCAGCGCCGCGGTCTTCGCCCTGACCGCCATGACACCGGCGCTGCTGCCGCCGCCTTCGATATCGACGCGAAGCCCCGGCTTCATCTTCCGGAACGCTTCGGCAATCTTCTCCATCACCGGCTGAACCGACGTGGAGCCTGCCACGATGAGGCTTCTGCCCCCGCTTCTGCATCCCGGCAGTGCGGAAAGCGTGAGTCCAAGCAGGATCGCGATCGAAACGCGTACAGCGATACTTCCCAGCCGTGAAGGCTGTTTTCGCTCACCTGCGGTGAAATTCTTCACGGGCGCATTTTTACCAGAATGACGCCCCGATAGCAAGCCCGCGACCGGTATTCCGCGGCAGAAACGGCATCAGGCCGGAACACCCGGATAAAATGCCGCATCGTGCGAGATTAAGCGGCCGTTTTCGTATGTGAAGCGGGCGGAGAAGAAGTCGGAACGATCGAGCCAGGGGATGAAGATCTCGTCGCCTTCCCACAGGTTGAGGGAAAGGAGCTTTGCGTCGTCGATCCAGACGAGTTCGCCTTCGGGGCACTCGGCGATCGCTTCTCCGTCGGCCTGGGCGACGAACAAGAAGACATACCAGTCCTCGTTTTTCGCAAATTTCGGGAACGTGATGACGCCTTTCAGATCGAGCGTGCGCACCTCGAGCCCGCTCTCCTCGCGGATCTCGCGGCGGGCACAGTCTTCGGGGGTTTCGCCCTGGTCGAACTTGCCGCCAAGGCCGTTCCATTTGCCGTAATGCGTGTCGTCGGGCCGTTTGTTTCGGTGGAGCATCAGCGTCCGCCCGTCCCGGCGAACGTAACAAAGAGTGGCAAGTTTCACGCACGACTTCCTTTCAGCCCGAGATTCAGTTAGAACGACGTTTTACCACGAATGCACAAAGACCTTTTCACCGCCGAGGCACAGAGGCGCAGAGATTGAAAAAATGCACTAAGATATTTTCCTCGGCGTCTCAGCGTCTCCGCGGTGAATCGTTCGAATTTCAACATACCAGACACAAAGCCACCTTTTATAATTCCTATTTTGCCGTTCTTCGTGCCTTGATGCCTTGGCGGTGAATACTTCACCGTGTCGAGAGGGCAAGGCGGATGGCGAAGGCGCCGAGGATGCCGGCCGTCATCCATGAGAAGATTCGTGACAGACGGGGGCTTTCGAGCACGTATCCGCCGATCGTTCCCGAGAAGAAACCGATCAGGCCGAAGATGACGACAGCCTGCGCGGCGAAGACGAAGCCGAGAAAGATCATCGTGAGAGCCGGGTGCGGGTCGCCCTTCTGGACGAACTGGGGCAGAAACGCCAGGAAGAAGACCGCCACCTTCGGGTTCAGCACGTTCATGATGAAGCCGCGGCGGAACATCTCGAACGCGCCCGTCTCGCCGGATGCGGCCTTCCCCGCCCCGACCCGTTTTTCGGTCAGGGTCGAGACGGCCATGTAAAGCAGATATGCGGCTCCTGCATATTTCACGAGGGCGAACGCGAACGCCGAAGCGTATACGACGGCCGAGATACCAAGGGCGGCTGCGAGCGTATGCACGCTGTTTCCGCAGCACATGCCCATCGCCGTCACGATGGCGGCCTTTTTTCCACGGGTCAGGCCCTGGGTGATCACGAACAGATTATCAGGGCCAGGCGCGATCGTCAGCAGTATCGAAACTCCCAAAAAGCCCAGGAAAGCGGCCGGTTCCATCGTCGAGCGCCTCCACGCCAGCGGGTATGCGGTTTCCGAAAACAAAAGGGGCCGCGGCAGTATACGCCACGGCCCGTGTCGATTCCAACGTCAGTCTTCGATATCGGGCTTTCCGAAGTCGATGATGGAGATGCGCTTCTTCGAAAATTCGCGTTCGAGTTCGGGGTCTTCGGGGCCCTTGCCGCTTTCGAAGGCAGGCGGGGCCGGCACGGTCTCGCGCAGTTCCGGCGGGACCTGGCCATACAATCGCTGCAGGTAGACGCCGGGCGTGTGGGCGGAAACCTTCGCGCGGCCCTTGAAGGGTTTATCGCCGACGACGGCGGTTCCGTCGGCATACAGGTTGTTCGGTTTCGAGACGTGGCGGTATTTCATCCAGGCGAACGGCACCATCGTCACGATGTCGCTGTCGTTCACCCACCGCTGAAACTTCGGGAACGCGGCTGCGAAGGCTTCAGCAAATGCCTCGTTGCCGACGCGCGGCCCGGCGAAGCTGGTCACGCCATGCACAGGAACCCCGTCTTTCATGAGGCGGAATGCAGCGATCGGCACCAAGCCGGCTCCGAGGCTGTGGCCGGTTATCCAGAGGCGCTTGGCGCCGCCGGCAATATGCTTTTCACACAGCTTCTTCAACTCGGGGTACACGACGTCGACGGCATTGAAAAACCCGCGGTGCACCTTCACGTCGCCGCCCCACTCCCTGACCCGGTGCTTGAAAAAGTTGAAGTCGGTCAGCAGCCAGTCGTAGATGAATTTCACTGGCTTGAACGATGCGCCGGAACTGGCTTCCGAGCCGCGGAACACGACGATCGCGACCGAGGCGTTCGACATGACGACGACCTGCGTGTCGGCGCTTCGGCGGCGGACGTTGAGATAGTCGAACTCGGTCATGCCCCAGGGCTTGAAGAATTCGGTGTATTTCTTTTTGAACTCCTCGAAATTTGCGGTATTGATGCGGTTCTCGTAGTTGTAATAACACGCAAGCATCAGAAGATAGGCATTCACGGGATTATGTCCCTCGGCTGCCGGCTGAAACGCCGTCGAAAAGGCGTTGTCGCCAGGAGCGGCGAACCCCGGGGAGGCAAGCGTCACGAGCAAGGCGATGACGAACATTGACATTCGAATGTGGCGAAGAACGAAGTGAGTCATGAGCGAACCTCCATTTGGATATTATACTACGGCAGAATGGGGGTCCGGGGCTCACTCGCTGGCGGCGAGGGCGGTGCGGGCGAGGCGGCCGATATACACCATCGAGGCGAGTGTCGCCAGCCAACCGAGGGCGTAGACGGCGATTTCTGCCGGGGAAAGGGCCTGCACGGTTTCCCCGAGAGAGGTAAGGCGCGGGGAAATCGAGCCGAGATATGCGTGAACGGCCGTTATCGGGATTCGGCCGATCCAGGTCGCCAGGACGAAATGCCCCAGGCCGATGCCGCTCATGCCGATTGTATAGTTTACAAGATTATATGGCAGGACCGAGGCAAGCCGGAGAAGGAGAACCACACGCCAGCCGTCGCGCGTCACGGCGAGGTCGACCGCCCGGAATCGCTCGTCCGTTTCCGCTCTTCGCGCCAACCAGTCCCGGGCCAGGTATCGCGCCGTCAGGAAAGCTGCGGCCGCGCCGAGCGTCGAAGCGAGAAGAGCGATGGCAAACCCCGCCGGGAACCCATACAGGAAGCCGGCGCCGAGCGTCAGGGGAAAACAGGGCTGGAGAAGAACGCTTCCGATGACGTACAGCGCCGTGTAATACAGGATTCCGACACTCCCCGTTCCGGCAAACAACGACTGGGCCTGTTCGAGCGTTTCTCTGGTTGGGAATCCCAAAAAAAGAAGCAAGGCGATCGCGGCGATGGCCGAGGCCGTGACGTATTTCACATACGCTCTGCCCAAGGTGCCGGTATGTGATTCAGACTGCTTCAATGGATTTCCCATAGGGTATTGATTCGTTGGCGACATCTCATGACTTTGCCAACTATACCGCATCCGCCCCTTTTTCGTCTTCGAGCGACTCCGGAAATTTCAACGTATTTTTTCTTTTTCTGAAGCGGGTTTGCGGGAATTTTGCCTCGTGCCCACGGCGATTTCTCTTGCGTACCCTTTTGTTGCGTGGTAAGATGGAGGAACTTCCGAGGGGCGTCCCCGACTCCGATGCGGTTTTGTTGCGGTACAGGTCTTGGGCCGGCACGGACAAGAACCAAGTTGTGGGTAAGCGGGAATGTAGTTCTAGGCTTCGGAGAAAATACTATTGGAGGTCTCCAAATACATGGAGCGCGGTACTGTTAAGTGGTTCAACAACGATAAGGGTTACGGTTTCATTCAGCGCGAGAACGGCGAAAAGGATGCCTTCGTGCATCATCGCTCGATCCAGGGCTCCGGCTACAAATCCCTCAACGAAGGCCAGCAGGTCGAGTTCGAGGTCGAGGCCGGCCCCAAGGGTCCCCAGGCGATCAACGTTCGCAAGCTGTCCTGATAAATTGCTGAACACACTCCGGGGCGTCCGCAAGGACGCCCCGGTTTCGTTTTAGCCTCGGAACCATCAAGGGCTGACAAGCCAGGCAGTGATGATGATGCCTGTCATCACCAGCGCCAGGAACAGCAAGGCTTCGCGCCAGTCGCGGCCGAAGGTATTCGGCGAGGGGCGGCCGGCCGAGCGACGCCATTTTTCGAGCCAGGCGCGGTCCTCGTCACCCAGGTCGTCGATACCGGACTGGAATTCCCAGTGGTGAAGCAGTTCGTGGGAAACGGTTTTCGAGATCTCACGAATGATCTTCCGGTCGTCGGCGCCGCGAAACACCCTGCGGAACGAGCCGTAATAGATCACCACCGCCGGGCCGCCGGCCAGATGGGAATGCGGATAGTAATGGCCGAGCACATACAGCCCGGTCAGGCTCCCCGATTCGCGGAAAGCCTTCCGCTCGACAAAAACCCCGCACAACCCGCGCAGAAACCGCGTCGGCATCTTGTCGACCTCGTTCCGCACAAGCCGCTGGAACAGGTCGTAATCCATCATCGGCTGCGAAGCGGGACGCCGAAACCGGCCGAGTGACATGTGCCGAGAATCCGTTAACCCTGCGGGACGACGGGTGGGGCGGCGACTGCAGAGGCTTCGGGGCGGATCTCGCCGGCTCGCCAGGCGGCCAGGAAGCCTTCGACGACGGCTGGGTCGTAGTGCGTTCCGGAGCAGCGTTTGATCTCGGCGACGGCGGTTTCGGCGGGCCGGCCGCGGCGATCGGGGTGATAGGGGCGGCTGGAGGTGATCGCGTCGAACGTGTCGGCGACCGCGATGATGCGGCCGGCAAGCGAGATGGAATCGCCTTTCCGGCCGTCGGGGTAGCCGCTTCCGTCGAACCGTTCGTGGTGATCGATCATGCCGGGAATGAACTTCGACAATTTCCGGATATGCTGCATTATCTCGGCGCCGATCACCGGGTGCTTTTTGATCTCGGCGTATTCGTCGTTCGTGAGTCGGTCGGGCTTGCGTAAAACAGCCTCGGAAACGCCCAGTTTGCCGATATCGTGCAGAAGCGCCGAGATCCTGATCGTTTCGAGATTCTCTTCGGAAATGCCGAGCCGTGCGGCGGTCGCGACCGAGAAGTCGGTGACGCGCCTCGAATGGCCATGCGTGTAGGGGTCCTTGGCATCGATCGCGGCGGCCAGCGCCTCGACCGTGTTGAGGAACAGCTCACGGGTCTCGCGGTACAGCTTCGCGTTTTCCCAGACTGCGCCCATCTGCTGGGCGATCGTCGTGAGCAGTTTTTCGTCTTTCGAGCTGAACTCGCCGCCGTCGAGCCTGCTCGAAACCGCGATGACGCCCAGCCAGCCGGTCTTCGCCGGCAGGGGGACCAGCAGCAGGCTCTCATCGGGAATCAGGCCGGGCTCGTAATCGGGGTGTTTCGACGGCTCATTCACGATCAGCGGCCGGCCCGACGCGATGACTTTCCAGGCCAGGCCGCGCCCGCGGCCGAACCGACGGAAGCCGATGTCGCCTTTCGCGACGCCCAGCCCAGCCGTGAGCACGAGGCTTTCGCCGTCATCACTCAGCATGAGAACCGACGCCCGCCTCACCTCGAGGGTCGCCGCGATTTCCGCCACGGCGCGCTTCTGCAGTTCGTCGAGGTTCAGGGTTCCCGTGAACGACTCGCTCAGCCTGTACAGCAGGGTCAGCTCTTCGTACATCTGCGACAGCTCGCGGGCAAGATCGGCGTTCTCGTATTCCGCGGCAATGAGCTGTTCCAGCGCCGTTTTCAGGCAGGGAACAGCCATCTGCCAGTCCGCCGGAAGCCAGACCTCGAGTTCCACATCGTCGGGAAG
>JAKJFL010000685.1:0-2208 GCA_022704935.1 Candidatus Rifleibacteriota bacterium | reverse complement strand
TCATGGCCACCGATGCCTGCGAGAAGTACTCCGTTCCCCTGTACGACGATGCCCACGATCTCAAGCGCATCTTCGGAGCGGCCGTCCCGTCGTTCGGCTCCACCAAGAATCCCGTCGACGTCACGGGAAATGCTTCGCCGCGCGACTTTACGAAGGCCTTTGACGCCGCCCTTCAGTCCGAGAACATTCATACCGTCGTCGGCATCTACTGCGAAACGGCGATCGTTCCCGCCGACAGCCTGAAGGAAACCGTCGAGAACAATTTTCAGAAATATCGCGAAAAGGGGAAACTCATCATCTTTTCCCTCTTCGGCGGGCAGAAGACGTCGGAATACGAGATGGAGGCCCGCCGCCGCGGCATTCCCGTCACGGACGACGTCTACGACGCGATCTTCACCATGGGCGCGGTCTACCGCTATGCCCGCTACACCTCCGATGCACCGGACAAAGACGCCGACGCTGAGATGGATTTCGGGGCGATCGACGACATTGTCCGCAGCGCGGCCGCAGCCAATCGCCATTTTCTCCTCGCCCACGAGGCCCAGAAGATCATGGACATCGCCGGCCTGCCCGTCCCGCGGACGATCACCGCCGCAACGCTGGAATCTGCCATGAAATCGGCCGACTGGATCGGCTATCCCGTCGCCATGAAAGTCGTCTCCAAGGACATCATCCACAAGAGCGATGCCGGCGGCATCGCCCTGGATCTTGATTCCCGGGAAGAGGTCGTTGACGCATACGAGGCAATCATGCGGAACTGCCGGCAGCATGTTCCCCACGCCGTCATCGAAGGCGTTTCGATTTCCGAGATGGTCCAGCCGGGCGTCGAGATGATCGTCGGCGCCCGCCGCGACGGCATCTTCGGCCCGACGGTGATGGTCGGGCTCGGCGGGATCTATGTCGAGGTGATGAAAGACGTCTCTTTCCGATCGCTCCCCCTGGACCGGAAGGAAATCCTCACCATGATCAAGGAGATCCGCTCGTACCCCCTGCTGCTGGGCGTTCGCGGCGAGGAGATGAAAGACATCCACAAACTCGTGGAGGCGATCGTCAAGATCGGCGCCATCATCCGCAGGTGCAAGGGCATATCGGACATCGAAATCAACCCCCTGGTCGTCTATGAACAGGGGATGGGCGCCAACGCAGTCGATGTGCGCGTCCTTCTTTCCCAGACTTGAAACGGGCGGAATGGAAATCGGAGGTGAAAGATCCATGAACAGATATGTGGTTACGTCGATGCGACCCAGCGCCGGAAAGACCAGCCTCATCATCGGACTGGCAAAGGCCCTGGGTGGCAGGATCGGTTACATCAAGCCGTTCGGCGAGCGCTTCCTGTACCGCAAAAAGAGGCTCTGGGATTACGACGCGGCCCTGATCACGAACATCTTCGACCTGGATGAACGCCCCGAGGACATGAGCATCGGTTTCCACCACGCGAAGCTTCTCTTCATGCTGGACGAAGCGACGACCAAGGAAAAGATCCGCAACCTGATCGGAACAGTCGGAAAGGAGAAGGATCTCTTCTTCATCGAGGCCGGCCGCGATATCGAGTACGGAAGCGCGGTTCACCTCGACGCCATTTCCCTGGCCGAGTACGCCGACGCAAACCTGGTCGTCGTCGTGTCGGGCGACGAGGATCAGATCCTTGATGATGTCATTTTTCTCAAACGCCGGGTCTGCCTCGATCCGGCCCGTTTTCAGGGAATCGTCATCAACAAAGTGCCCAACGCCTCGGAATTCGCCGAGACGCGCCTTCCGAAGATCAAGGAACTGGGTGTCAACGTCCTGGGAATCATCCCCTACGAAGCCGAACTCCCGCTCTTCACGGCGAGCTATCTTGCTGACCGCCTGTTCGCAAAGATCATCACGGGCGAATCCCAGCTTTGCCGCCCGGTCAGGACGATGATCATCGGCTCGATGTCGGCGAGTGCTGCCCTGAAGAACCCCCTCTTCCAGGAGGAGCACAAAGTCGTCATTACGAGCGGCGACCGCACCGATATGATCGTGGCCGCCCTCGGCAGCAACGCCTCGGCCATCATCCTCACCAACAACATCATGCCGCCTGCGAACCTGATCGCCAAGGCCTCGAAACTCGAGATTCCGCTTCTGCTCGTCGCGACGGACACGTACGCCGTCGCCAAACAGATCGATTCCATGGAATCGCTGCCCACCAAGGACGATACGGACAAGATCGCTCTGATCGAACAA
>JAKJFL010000065.1:0-10547 GCA_022704935.1 Candidatus Rifleibacteriota bacterium | reverse complement strand
GAGGACATCATGGCTGCCGTCAGGCTCGCAGACGAGTTCAAGCTCAAGCTCGTCATCGAACACGGAATCGAGGCTCACAAGGTCGCCGACATCCTCGCCGCGAAAAAGATCCCCGTCGTGCTGGGGCCGCTTCTTGTCGCCGAACGCTCGACCGAGCTGCGCGACCGCATCTTCTCGAGCGTCGTCCAACTCCTCGACGCCGGCGTCGAAGTCGCTCTAACCTGCGATTACCCGGGTCTGCCGGTCGAAACGCTCCGCATCGCCGCCGCCATGGCCGTCCAGTATGGCCTCGACGAAAAGCGCGCCCTGCAATGCATCACCGAGACGCCGGCGAAGATGCTCGGCATCGCCAACCGGGTCGGCCACATCCGCAAAGGCTACGACGCTGACGTGGGCCTGTTCAGCGGCCACCCGCTCGACATCCGATCGAAGCTCGAGGTATTGGTTATCGACGGAGAGATCTTCAAGTTCAACTGATCCTGTTATATATCAATAAGCACATCGCCCCCGGAATCGATCCGGGGGCGATGTTTTTGTAACGAATTCCTTATTTCGGGATTCAACGGCTGGGTTCATGCGGACGGTTTTGCATACGGGATGGGATCTGTCGCGCCGGCTGCGGCGAAGCCGCGGAGGCGAAGGGCACAGGATTCGCAGGTGCCACAGGCTTCCGCTTCGCCCTGATAACAGCTCCAGGAAAGGTGTAGGGGCGCGCCGAGTTCGAGGCCCCTCGTGACGATCTGACCTTTACTGAGATGAAGAAGCGGTGCTTCGACACGGATTCCCGAATCCGGACGGGTTCCTTCCCGGATGGCGACGTTGAAGGCGTCGATGAAGCTCTCGCGGCAGTCGGGGTAGCCCGACGAGTCTTCCTCGACGGCACCGATGAACACACGCACGGCGCCGATGACCTCGGCCCAGGAAACGGCCATCGCGAGAATGTTGGCGTTGCGGAACGGGACGTAGGTGACCGGAACGCCTTTTCCGAGATTCTTCGCGTCGGGAACGGCGAGCGTTCTGTCGGTGAGGGCGCTGCCGCCGATCTGGCGGAAATGGCCGGCATCGACCTCCAATATATGCTTTGCATTATAGAACGCAGTCTGTTCACGGAACGCGCGGAGTTCGCGGGCCTCGGTTAGCTGGCCGTAGTTCAGGTGGAACATGGCGAGATCGTAGGTTTGAAGGGCGATGGCAGCGGAGACGCACGAGTCCATCCCCCCCGAGGCGACAACGACCGCAAGTGGTCTGTTCGTCATATCGAATACTCCGCGACGTTGCGATCGGTCTCCCAGACACGCACCGCGATCACCTGGACGCGGTTGGTGCCGACCCGTATGACGAGTTCGTCGAAAAACAGCTTCGCGAAATTCTCGGCCGTCGGCGGAATCCGGTCGAACGGCGCGACTTCGTTGACCATCAGGTGATCGAACCGGTCGCACAGCTCTCCCAGCGCCTTTTTCAGCACCGAGAAGTCGACGACCATCCCCTGATCGTCCAGTGTTTCGGCCCCGACGATCGCCTGCACACGCCAGTTGTGCCCATGAAGGGCCCTGCATTTTCCCGGATGCCTCACAAGCTGATGGGCGGCGGAAAACGACGCCTCTGCCATTATTTTATACATTGAGATATACACCTCGCATGGTTCGATTCTGATACTGCCGCGATGGACGCCGTCAGCATAGCGGCACGGGAAGCTCCCCGTCAAGACCGGTTCGGTTGAGTTCATCCTGTCTTCAAGATGGTTCACTTGACATGCTAGATCTACAACCTTACTATTCTGCTAATGAATATAGCTACTGACTCTTATTTAATCTGGAGATGCCGATGAAATTCGAATCGAACTGCCCCTGCACCGGAAGCTCTCTTGAAAAGCTGGTTCAACCGGCCCTTCTGGCAATCCTGGCCGGCGAAACCTGCCACGGGTATGGCATCAAGAAAAAAATCGGTTCGCTTCTCTACGGCGAAACCGAAAGCCCGAAGGCCCCCTCCATCTACAAGGCCCTCAACTTCCTGGAAACGACGGAACTCGTCACGTCGAGCTGGGACACCGATCAGAAAGGGCCGGCAAAGCGATTGTATGCCATAACCCCCAAGGGGCGGGCGTGTCTGGAAACATGGGCGACGACGTTGACGCGCTACAGCGATACGCTGGCCAGGCTTCTCTTGCTGATCTGCAAGGCCACGACGCCTAAGAAAAAAACGTGCTGCTGTTCACCGAAACCCGTCGTCGCCCTGGCGCCGAAGATCCAATCTCCCGTGAAACGCAGGAAGGAGGCTATTCCATGAGGAAAATCTTCGTATGCGCCGGCAGAGAGATCACGCGGCACAAAGGTCGGGCGCTCGGCAATGCGTTCGGATTTTCGCTCGCCATCGGCATCATGGTCGTTCTCGGGCATCTGTTCCTCTTTTCTGACGCCGCCATGAAGGAAATCATGTCGGGAACCGGCACGCACTTCATGGCCTTCGTTCCCGCCAAGCCGGAAGACGCGACTAATCCGGCGCCGGTCATCGAGGATGCGCAGGTCGGCATCAAAGTAGCGCTCGATCTTTCTTATGAAGGCTTCCTGGCAAACACGGTTCCGACTCGGGTCATTTCGAAGGAAAAACTCGACGAACTTCTGAAGTTTCCCGAACTCATCAAGGACGCGTCTCCCTACCTCCTGTTCAGAATGCGCGAGGGTACCACCGGGAACGTCTTTTCCGTCGGAGGTTTCGACCCGGCCAACAAACAGGCGGTAGGCTCGACCTGCTGTGCGAAGGGCGACGTGATCAGCGGCGAGTTCATCACGCCCCAGGATACTGGCGTCGTGATGCTCGAACAGGGATTCGCCGAGACGAAAGGGCTGACTACCGGGGCGTCGATATCGGTCGGCGGCGAGACCTTCCGCGTGAAAGGCATCGTCAATCCCGGCGTCCGGCCTGCAAAAGCAGATGTCTACATTCCGTTCGTCGAAGCAGAAAAGCTCATCAGCAAACGATTACGCACCCCTCTCCAAAACGAAATGAACGTCATCCTCGTCGAGGTCGCCAACGCCCTGCGGCAGAACGAGGCAATCGAAAAGGTGAAGGAACTGTTGAAAGCCGGCATCGTGACGTCCTACGCCTGCTACCAGCCGGCTTCCAAAGTTCTTGGTATAAATCAGAAGACGCTCATCCTTCTCGAGATAGTTTTCGTCATCAGCGTGGTGCTTCTCTCGATGAAATCCCAATACGCTTCAATCGTGGAACGGCGTCGCGATTTCGGCATCCTGAAATCGATCGGCTGGGCGAACCACCTGATTTTCCGGCAGGTGGTCGCGGAATCGGCGTTCCAGGCCGTTGCGGGCGGAGTCATCGGTTGTATGGCTGGGATTGCGGCCATCTCCACGCTTCCCCTCGGAACGATGATCAAACCTGACTTCACCCCCTACATTTCCGCGCAGATCATCGGAATCGGCTTGCTCGTTTCGCTCCTTTCGGGAATGATCGCAGGGCTCGTTCCTGCCTTCAGTGCCGTTCATCTGAAACCCGCTGAAACTCTTCGGCAACTTTAACCACACACGAGGAACCTATGGAAAACCAGAATGGATACATCCTGCAGGGCTGCAACCTGAAAAAGAGCTACGTCAAAAACGGACGGGAGATCCCCGTCTTCGACAAGATCGATGCTGGTTTTCCGCAGGGAAAAATCAGTGTCATCACCGGTCGGAGCGGCGCTGGCAAATCGACCCTGCTCAATCTTCTCGGCGGGCTTGACGAGCCGACATCCGGCAGTGTCCATTTCGACGGCATCGAGCTCGGAACGCTCTCCAACGCCCAGCTTGCCGATCTCCGTGGGAAATACATCGGCATCATCTTCCAGAACTTCAATCTCCTCTCCTCCTGGACGGCGTATGAAAATGTCGAGGCGGCACTTTTTCACGCGGATATTTCGGACAAGGAGCGCCGGGAAAAAGTCTGCTCGCTCCTGACATCTCTGGGACTGGGAGACCGTCTCGATAATTTTCCTGCGGAACTGAGCGTCGGCCAGCAGCAGCGCGTAGCCGTCGCCAGAACGCTGGTTCACGAGCCGAAACTGATCCTCGCCGACGAACCGACCGGCGACGTGGACCCCGAAACCGCAAAAGACATCATCGACAGGCTCGTGGAGGTCGTCAAATCGAAAGACACGACGCTCGTCGTCGCGACGCACGGGACGTTCCCTCTGGACATCGCCGACAAGGTGTATTCCATCAAAAACGGCGCGCTCACCAGCCAATGACGCCATCCCACAGGATTCGCCGCCGCAAGGGCAGACGCACCCTGTATGTCCGCTCCGTTCGTGTGTATATGAGGCTTTGGTGTATTGCGCGCAGACGATACTTGCGCGTCATTGCATCGTATATCGATGTTTATAGAACAATGCAAAGGAACCGGCAATGAACAACAAGCTTTTCCAAACCGCATGGAAAGAAATCGTTCGCCGAAAGAAGAGATCGTTTGCGGCTATCGGCGGGTATCTCGTCATCGTCGCCTTCGTCGTGCTGCTGATCAACCTGCTTTTCACGGCATCGACGGCAAAGCGCGAATTTCTCAACAATCTCGGAACGCATTTCCTCGTCTATTTTCCGGAAAATAGCCGAGGTCAAAGCCAAGAAGCCACGAGAGACAGACTCGCCGACGCCGATGGAGAGGCATTTTTCTCCGATCCGGCCGTCGTCAGGCCGTTTCCGATCTCCTACGTGGCTGAGATCGGCTCCAGCCGGCTCGTGAAAGCGGCATCCCCGTTTCTGCTGTTCCGCATGAAGTCCCCCGAGACGAAGGAACTATTCAGCGTGGGCGGTTTCGATCCCGGCAATCCCGCCGCCGTAAACGGCTCGTCGCTTCAGAAAAGCGACATCATCAGCGGAGATTTTCTCCTTCCCGGAGACCGCGACCTCGCGCTGCTCGAGGAAGGATACGCCTTGTACAAAAACCTGGCCGTAGGCTCGACCATGCAGATCGCCGGACAGACGTTCACGGTGAAAGGCATCGTCAGACCGGGAATCCGCCCCGCCAAAGCAGATATCTACCTCGCCTTCGAAGATGCCGAAAAAGTCGTGAACACCCGGTTGAAAACCCCGCTCGTCAAAGAGGCTAACGTCGCTCTCGTCGAGGTTGCCAGCGCATCCGATCAAACCGTAGCGATGGCTGAAGTGAAGCAGAAATATCCGGACAGCATGATCGACACCTACGACTGTTTCAACCCAGCATCGCGAACCTCGCGCATCGACGCGAACTCGATTGTTCTCGCGCTGGGCGTACTATTTGTGATCCTGTTCCTGTTCGCCGGAAAAATCCAGGCGACCGTCATCGTCGAAAAGCGACATGACATCGGCATCCTGAGTGCCATCGGCTGGTCACATCAGCTCATCCGTCGGCATCTGTTGGCTCAATCTGCCATTCAGGCCGTTCTTGGCGGCATTCTCGGCTGTGCCTTCGGTGCCGGCCTGACCTCTCTCATCGCCCGTCAGGCGTTTCTCGGCACCCCGATCGTCATCGATCCTCTCTCATGTGCCGCAGGCTTGGCGCTGGCAATTGTCGGCGGCCTCGCCACAGCCTTCATCGTGACTCACACCATGATTTCCGCTTCGCCGGCTCGAAATCTCCGCCTTATCTGATGTTCGAGCCAGTGTTCAGTTTTTATTCGTACCAGTATACCCAAGTACACGCTTTCGCCACCCGACAAGGAATTTCCGCTCCTGATCGCGTCGTTCGAGAGGCGCCAGCGAGACGCGCCGCTCGAGAACACGGCAGGCTGAAGCCGCAAACTCACGGACGGCGTCATTCCCTTCGGGAAACCCATGCATGCCTTGAAGCACCTGCAACAGCCCCCACCCCTGGCCGGCGTAGCGTTCGGAGGGGCTGATGCCTTCGCCTTTGCAGTTGACGTAGTCCATCAGGGCATACAGCCCCTGCGGCGTGCGGAACAGGGCGTCGAACCGTGCCGCCACGGCTTGCCGCTCGTCGTCGGCAAGGTTCCGAATCATCTGCGGAAGGGCGTTCGCCAGCCTGCGCGCGATGAACTCGGCCTGCAGGGTGATGGTCGTCGCCAAAAATGTTCGCAACTCGTTCATGCGCGGCGACCTGCGCTCGGCCATGAACGCCTCACGCTTTGGCCACGGACAGGCTGGGCTTTCGTCCAGCCAGGCGGGAACGGTGGCGCCCCGCTCGCGGCAGAACTCGATCAGCCCCGGAAACGTCTCTTCGAAGCGGTCCCGGCGGCCTTCCGGATACCAGAGGAAATGGCCGATGCCCAGGGAGGGAAAATCCTCCCCCTTGTTCCAGTGGGTGAGCCCTTCAACCGTGCCCTGGCACTCGTTCTCCCAGATACGCCGGCCCACCCACATCGACTGGAAAGGGGATACCCGGTATTCTGACTGCTGATCGACGTACGACGCCTGTTGCCGCGTCCCGGCCCCGATCGGCGCCGGATGCGCCGCAAGAAGGATCGCAAGGATGGGAAGCCCACCCGGAAAAAGCCGGCAGAAGCCTCCCGGCGAGGGTTTCGATGAAGACATGCGGTGAGAGACAAAGATAGTCATGAATTCAGTTTACCAGAACGATGCCTGCTTCGAAAATGATCGGCCAACCGACGTTGCGCCGCGATGGGCTGGTTTGAAACCCGCCACTGCAGGCATTTTTGATTCCTGCAGTAAGAGCAGCGACATTAAATTGGCTTTTGTCTGGCCAGGACTCGCCGTTGATGTGTATCATCACATCACGGTATGAGCGAATTCTCCATTCGGCCGATGACACCGCGGGACGTTCCTGTCGTCGCGGAGATCGAGAGCGAGAGCTTCCCCTGCCCCTGGCCGGCGGAACAGTTCTCGGAATGCCTCCGCTTTCCGATGTTCGTCTGCCTCGCGGCGTTTCTCGAGGGACATATCGTCGGCTATACCATCGGCATGTGCGAGGAAGAGGGAACCATGCACATCTTGGACCTCGCGACGGCGATCGAATGCCGGCGTCGCGGCTGTGCCCGCGCCCTGCTTCACCGGCTGTTCGACGAGGCCAGATCACGCGGCATCCGGACCGCCTACCTCGAGGTGCGCACCCGCAACGCGCCCGCGCGTGCCCTGTATGCAGACGAAGGGTTCACCCAGGTCGAGTTCCTGCCGAACAACTACCCCACTCCCCCCGACGACGGCCTCCGCCTCGCCGTCGCCCTGTGCCCATGAACTCACGCGAGAGCGTTCCGATCTAACGCGCCTACATTCCGCTCAGAAAAGCCCGAAGCCGCCCGGCAACGAGTCCGGCCCGGTCGTAGACGAGGGCCTGCATGCCGCAGGAGCGGGCGGCTTCGACGTAGGCGGGGATGTCGTCGAGATAGAGAATCTCTTCGGGCAGTATTCCGACTGCTTTTTCGAGGGCGTCGCGGTAGATCGCCCGATCGGGCTTGAGAACGCCGACTTCGAACGAGAGGGTGACCTGGTTGAAGAGCCCGAAGCAGGGATGCTTCGAGATGGTCGACCGGAAATGGGGCTCGCTCGTGTTCGACAGAAGGCCCAGCCGGTATCTGCGATGCAGGGTCTGCATCAAAGCGATCGTATCGTGGCGCATCACGAACATGTCGTTGAACCGATCGATGAAATCGGTTTCGGTGAAGGTTTTTCCCACCGCTTCGCCAGCGATGCGACGGAACGTGTCGCCGTCGATCCGGCCGGTTTCGAGGAGTTCGAGGGGGCCGCCCGGCTCGAGGAAACGCCGCAGAAGAGCGTCGGGATCGCAGCCGGTTTTCTCGCAGAGGCGTGTTGCCGAGCGGCGATGGTCGACGAATTCGAGGACGTTGCCGTAGTCGAACAGCACCATGCGGACGGGAAGTTTAATATCGGGTTCCTGTGTCATGATGCATGAGTATACCCAGCTCGCACCGTTTGTGGTATCATTCCGGCGCGACAAAGAAAGAAACATCGAGCGGCAGCGCGCAACAGAAGGATCGAGTGGTCCGGCGCGGGCAACGCCGCCGGAAAATCCAAGCGAGGTATCAATGTCCAACTCTGTGCGCATCAGCGCCGAACAACGTATTTTCGTCAACCGCACCCTCAACATGAACCATATCAAGCTCGTCGGCTTCGATATGGATTACACGCTCGCTACCTACAACGTGCCGGCGTTCGAAGAGACCGCCTACCGGATCGTCCTCGACAAGCTCGTGAAAGATCTGGGCTACCCGGCCGAGCTCCTTGAGATGAGGTTCGATCCCGAGTTCGTGATTCGCGGCCTCGTGATCGATGTCGAACTGGGCAATTTTCTGAAGGTCAATCGGTACGGCTACGTCAAGAAAGCCAGCCACGGAACGAAGTTCCTGACGATCGAGGAGCAGAAGAAGATCTACCCCTCGACCGGCATCGACCTGACAGATCCGAGATATTATATAATCCATACTCTGTTTTCACTCGCGGAAGGCTGTCTGTTCGCGCAACTCGTCGATCTGTGCGACGCGAAGCAGATCCCGATGAACCTGAAGAAGGCATTCGGCGACATCCGCCGGGCCCTCGACGACGCGCATCAGGAAGGCAACCTCAAGGGACAGGTCATCGACGACCCCGACCGCTACTTCATCCGCGACCAACGGATGGTCACGGCGATCCAGCGGCTGAAGGCGGCCGGCAAGAAGATCGCCATGATCACAAATTCCGACTTCGAGTACAGCCAGAAGGTGATGAACCACTGCTTCGGCCCGTATCTGAAGAGCGGCTCGTGGCAGGATATGTTCGACATCATCATCGTCTGCGCGAACAAGCCCGCGTTTTTCCAGCAGCACCAGAAGTTCCTGCGGGTCGACCCGGCGAGCGGCCTCCTCGCGAACTTCCACGCGCCGATCCGGTGGGGCGGCATCTACCAGGGCGGCAACGCGCGCACGTTCGAAAAGGACCTGGCCCTTTCCCCCTCCGAGATCTTCTACCTCGGCGACCACATCTGGGGCGACGTCGTCACCCTGAAAGAGGCGATCGGCTGGCGCACAGGCCTGATCGTGCAGGAACTGGCCACCGAGGTTCCCGCGCTCGAGCGCAACGCCGACACGCACCGTGAGATCGTCTCCGACATGGAGAAGAAGGAAGAGCTCGAAGACCAGCTGTTCGACATCAAGGAATCCCTGCGCGGCATCCCGGTCGAAAAGCGGCCGCCCGAAGCCGAGAAAAAACGTGAAGCCCTGCGGGAGCAGATCGCGAGGATCGACGAGCGCATCACGAAGCTGATCAGCGACGAACAGCGCGATTTCAACAAATATTGGGGCGAGATCATGCGGGCCGGCAACGAAGAGTCGCGATTCGCCACCCTGGTCGAAAGATACGCCTGCGTATATATGGCCAGCGTGAGCAATCTGGCGTCATACTCTCCGTTCAAGTATTTCCGGCCGCCGCGCCGGTACATGGCGCACGACCCGCTCCACCTGCTCGAAAGCAGCGCCGAAGCGGACTGACCCTGTCCCGCTCATCGGATTTTGGGTGCCGGAATTTTGTGCAGGAACGCCGGATATCCGGCAGTTTTCTTTCGCCCGATTCCCTTTCCGCTCCGATGAGCTTTTTCCGGCATCACCACCCTGGCATTGCTCTTGCTCTTTCAAACGGCGTTCGTGATTCTGACGCACCGGATGAAAGGGAAGATCCATGAACAGGTTTGGCGGTTGGGTGGCGATCGCGGTCCTGACGACTGTCCTCCTTTTCCCGGGACGAGCCTGGGCGGGAACGCTCCGACTGATGAGCGCCAACCAGCTTCCCAGGAAGGTGCTGGTGGTCAATCACACCGATACCACCGCGTTTGTGAAGGAACTCTTCGGGGTCATCCGTGCCATTCACGAAGAAGACGGCCTGACGGGCAACGACGCGTTTCAACTTCATATCGTCGACAGCGCCCACTCCCTCCCGACTCCTGAAGCAAGGGCGAGGTTCTTCGGAGCCCCAACAGGCGTCGTCGAGGGACTCGTCGACGTCAATCCCGATATGAAGACGAACGACATCTGGATGCAGGATTTCGGCGAACTCTGTACCTGGTCTGACGGCGAGAAAACCGTGCCGGCGGTCTTCGATTCCGCCCGCGATGCCGGGTTGAAGGATTTCCCCGAATGGATTTCGAAGAACTGGAGCATGAAGCTGTGCGTCAATCCCAGCTCCACCGCCGGTTTCGGCGACGGCGATTCCGGGGGCAACATCGAGGTCACTCCCGACAACATTCTCTACCACGGCGACAGCATGACACCCGAATGCCGGGAGTTTTTCCTGAAGAACGGATATGACGGCCGCAAGATCATGCTCGCCACGAAATGGCTTGCGGTCGGGCATATCGATGAATATTTATCAATCGTTCCGACCCGGTATTCTCCGTGCGGCTACGCGATCGTCCGGGCCGACCCCTGCGGTGCCCTCGAACTTATCGAGAAAGCCTCGCAGACCGATTTCGCACCTCTTTCCGAGCCCTACGCATCCTTTCTTCCGAAGCTTCAGGGCGCTCTTCTTGCCCCGGGCGCCTGGAATGGAACCGCCGAAGCGAAGTTCATCGAGCTCAACCGGAAGATCAACGAGATCATCGATGAAAACACCGGCAGG
>JAKJFL010000684.1:0-2221 GCA_022704935.1 Candidatus Rifleibacteriota bacterium | reverse complement strand
TTCCCCGCCGCCGATTCCTATACCTTCAGATATAAAGCCAGGCACGAACCTGACCGCCACGCAGGCCATGACGCTGTTCACCATGTTCGGCGTGCCGAAAGACCATGCACAGGCACTCTACGATAACTGGGATGATATTCCAGACGGCCTCAAGGAAATGAAGAAATACCAGAACTTCATGAGCGATGCGGGCGTCGAACCCTACAATGCCGGCCTTGGAAACATGATCCAGCGCATCGCCGGAAAACAGGAAATCTATTCGGGGCCTCTTTCCAAACACCTGGTTCCCTTCCTGGCGAACGAACCATACCCGGGGATGAGCTCCGACCTGAGCAGTATCGTGAGCCAGTCTCCGGTTCGGCAATACTACGAGGGAGATCTGTGGCATGCCATTCCCGACCCCTCCGAAGCATATCTGTTGGATTTTTATTTCATTCCGAGAAGCACCGAGGACTTCTTCCGCGGCCGCACGACGATCTCGATCGGTGGAACGGTGTATGACCGGTTCCATTTCAAATACATCAACGACGTACGCCAGTATCTGGCCGGGGCGAAGGGACAGGCGCTAGAACTGAACGGCATTCTCGCCCTGAACGATTCCGAAGAGTTGAAACTGAACAATCTCAAGTTCCGTGGTCATGGGGTCATCTACTCCAGCCCAATGATGGGCGGCGGCCCCGTCGTAATCCTGGGCGATTTCTACCCGGCGGCCGCGGGCGGCGGAGCGACGAGCATCGACGCCAATCCCGAGCGGGACATGATGACCATAGTCGCCCCCCGCATCGTCATCGACACGTCGACGGCGGCGAACGACCCGTGCTATATCGAGGCGAATCTTATATCCGTGAGCGATCCGATCGTGGTTTCCGGCTCCAAGAGCGTCAGGATCAGGGGGCAGGTCGTCACCCCGTCCCTGAACATAGACAATGCGTTCCGGACCCCCGGCACCAATGTGATAGAATACAACCCCCTGAATTCGATCTGGCGCAAGGACAGACCCACTCTCATGGATGAGATGTTCGTCGCCAAGATCGTCACCGGGGGGGTTGGAAAATTCGAATGGAAATACGAACATGACTGATCCTCGACGATCCCGCGCCGCTTTTTCGCTGATCGAGATCCTCGTCGTCGTCATGCTGCTTTCGGCCGGCATCCTGCCGATCTACTCGCTGATGAAATCCGGCCAGCGCCGGATCGTGCGCGCCGATACGCGCGTCATCGCGACGCTGTTCGGGGCTTCCGCACTCGAGCTAGCCCGGACGCTCGGATACGACCGCGCTCATAAGCTGCCCCAGGAAAAAGACTTCGTCGAAATCCGCGACAGCGCCGCGAAAAACGGCTTCAATCTCGAATTCGCCAGCAACCTCCAGCCGCTGGTTCCCCTGCCGAAAGGCGCGAAGCCCGTCTTCCTGCTGAGAATCATCATCACCGTCACCGCGACCGGCCGCACCTTCACGGACATTCCGCCGCTGCGGTTCGTCACGATCCTGACCGACCCGCGTTACAACTACTACTGATGAAGAATATCCAGACGATACGGCGATTCTCTCGCGACAGCGCCCGGCATGCGCGGCACGCCATGACGATGGTCGAACTGCTTTTCGTGGTCGGTATGATCATGCTGATGAGCGGCGCGATCTACCAGATCCTCCGCAACGTCCAGAAGAGCTTCATGCACGCCCGCAACAAGCTCGATATCCTGCAGACGACGCGCATCATCATGTCCGGCATCCGCAACGAGCTCCGCAATGCCGTCGATAAGCCCGAAGCCTCGCTGCAGGACGACGCAAACATCATGAACATCCCTCTCTCCTCGAAGGAAACGGTCGTCTACCATTTCGACAAGACCGCCAGGCGTCTGTATCGCGGAAAAAAAGGGAACATCAAGGAAAGCGACCCGGATATTTCCGATATGCGCCCGTTCATGTTCGACGACGGCCAGATCCTGAAGTTCGAGTTCGACAACAGTTACAGAAACTCGGACTCGTTTGTCGAATCCGAGCTGTCGCTGAACTCGAAGGTCTGGTTCAAGGTTTCGATGACCATTCTCTATACCGAGAAGTTCGTGACCCTCAGCGAAGCCGAAAAACAGAAGATCCTGAACGACCCGACCGACCCGCGGGTGAAGCAGTTTTTCATGATGATCACCCCACGCCGCGTCAACTGGCTCCTCCAGGCAACCCAATAGACGCGTTGTCGAGGCAGGCTTCAAACCCGCCCC
>JAKJFL010000683.1:0-2222 GCA_022704935.1 Candidatus Rifleibacteriota bacterium | reverse complement strand
CGGTGAGGATTCTCGGGAAAACTTATGAGGAGGCTGCGTTTCGGAGACATGCCGGCGGCTTCTGGACGCTGCCCGGTTCATTCTCTGCCGATTTGCCGGCTCTACGTGCTCTTTCGGGAGAGGGAGAAGACTGCTTTGCCGTAATGGATCCTGGAAAGCAGCCGTTTTTCATTCCAGCGGAGTTTCTCCGACAGGATTCGACGGGGACTTCTCAGGTCCTCCAGTCCGACCTCGTGATCAGACAGGAGTGGGAGGGTGCCCCGGTCGTCGACCGCGCCTGCCGCCTGGTGGGGATGCTCTTCAATCCTGGTGGAAAAGGGACTTGGGAGATCCGTCGTCTGCCCGGCGATCTGTTTCGATGACGTTATTGATTCCTGCATGACGAAAGCCAATGCCGCGTTTCCGTTCGTGTCGGGCCTGCCGATGCACGAGAGGCACTCCGCCTTCGGCAGACTCAGTACAAACGGGTGACGTTCGATCTGCGGCATTCAATAGACAGAAAATGTATCTTAGCATATAAAAACCCGTTCATGGAATCCGTTGATCCCATGAGCGGGTTTCGATATCGCGATGATGTCCGGCAGCGGTGCCGCCGGAAATCCGAACTCAGGCTGCTCCGCCCGGGGTGCCGACGAAGCCGGGACTGACGGCGCCCACTTCGGCCGGGGTGCCGGCGATGCGGGCCAGATACGAGGCGCCGAGGGTTTTGAGGTGCTCGCCGACGTTGTCGAAGTAGTTGAAATGAATCTGTTCTTCCTTGATGATCGTCTCGAACAGCTTCGCGGTGATGCTGTCGCCGTTGTCGATGCAGAGTTTCAGAAACTCGTTGTAAACGGCGATCGTCTCGTCTTCGAGATCAGCGTCGAAGGGGTAGATCACGTTCACCTTCTGGTTCTTCTCGACCTTCGCGGCCTGCTCGGTCGTCGGCTCGCCGCCCAGCTCCTTGATGCGCTCGGCGAAGGCTTCGGCATGCCGCATCTCGTCGATGGCGATCAGTTTCATCTTCGCGGCGAGTTCGCCGTAATCGAGGTTGTCGAGGTTATAATGCTGGTTCATATACTGGTGAATGCCATGCAGCTCCATGCTGCGGGCCTTGTTCAGCACCTCGACCACCTGCTTTTTCTTCGCGTCCCTCTGGGCTTTTCCTGCGACCTTGACGGTTTTCATCTCATCCTCCATGTATTGTGGATCTGTTACTTCACTATACCATGAAAAATTCAATATTTTGAATATATCGAATCGTATCGTTCAGACGGACTGGCGCATCGCGGGCCGGACCGGTCAGGCTGTTTCATGGCGGGCGGGGAGGATTTCGACCCAGTAGCCGTCGGGGTCTTCGATGAAGTAGATGCCCATGTCGGGGTTCTCGTAGCAGATGCAGCCCATCTCCTTGTGGCGCGCGTGCGCGGCGGCGTAATCGTCGGTCGTGAGCGCGAGATGAAACTCGTTATCGCCGAGATTGTAGGCTTCGGTGCGGTCTCTCATCCAGGTCAGTTCGAGGCGATACCCAGTCTTCCCGTCGCCGAGATACACGAGGGTGAAGCTCCCGTCGGGCGGCGAGTAGCGGCGAACCTCCCGCAGGTCGAGCGCCTTAGTGTAAAACGCCAGGCTCTTTTCCAGGTCGCGAACATTGATGTTTGAATGGTTGAAGGAAAATGACATCCTCTGACTCCTTTTCATCGGATCATCTGACGTAAAGGCGTGTTATAAATCCGCCCGCGTCGAAAGAGAGAAAATATACAAATAAAAATAGAATCACGCCGTTCGATGGCGGGTTTCACGATCCCGTCAGTCCCTGATGAGTCTTGCATGCGAGGCCATGGCTGGGGAGGAATGATACTCGCCCGACGAGGAGATCAGCACGACGGGCAGGTTTCGCGCGCGGGCGAACTCCTTCGCCCGATCGAGCCCCATGGCGATCAGGGCCGTGGCGAGCGCATCCGTCATGGTCGGCTCCGATGCTATGATGGTGGCGGATTTCGGCCCCTCGGCGGGATACCCGGTCTTCGGATCGATGATGTGACTGTATGTTTTTCCGTCGATCGTCGTGTACTGTTCGTAATCACCTGAGGTGAACACGGAAGCGGGGCCGGTGACGACGAGGCGGGCGACAGGAATTCCGCGCGGGCCGGACGGATTCTGGATACCGATCGTATAGGAACGTGAGGCGGTCACGACGAGGTCTCCACCTCCCTCGATGATCCCGTCGGAGACTCCCTGTT
>JAKJFL010000682.1:0-2232 GCA_022704935.1 Candidatus Rifleibacteriota bacterium | reverse complement strand
CGCATGGCCTTCGCCTCGTTCGCTTCGGCGCGTCGCCGCTTCTCGTCCATCTTGCTCTGAGCGCGGCTCGAGCCGTAGCCGATGATGAAGCACGAGAGGACGAACATGGAAACCGTCGCCCAGATGATCTCCTTGAGATGGAGTCTCAGCCACCTCATCGACATGAACCTCGCCTTGGCCATTGCTACCGCTCCTTCAGAAAGTGAGTGATGGTGTACAGGTTGATCCTGCTCACGTTTGGGCGCGCCCGCTTCCAGCCACGATGTATTCGGGTAGGAGGCGGACGAGACGACGGATTATAGCACCTCCCCCATCAGGTGTCAAAAACTCCCGACGTCTCCAGCAAAGAAGTCGGGTGAGTCTTCGCGTTGACAATCATCGGAACGACTGTTAGCCTCGCATCATGTCGAAGAAACGCAGCCGGGGACGCTCGGCATGAGCCTCGGAAGAGCGTTCGGCTCGCTTGCCGCGCTGACCTTGCTGTCCCGCCTGAGCGGCTTCGTCCGGGTCGCCGTTTTCGCGGCCATGTACGGCGGCGGGCGAGAGGCGGACCTGTTTCTGGCCGCGATGATTCTGCCGGAATTGCTTTACAAATTCATGGCGGACGGCCTGGTCTCAGCCGCGGCGATCCCCATTTTCGTGCGCCGCCGCGACGACGCCGGCACGGTTCGCCGGACTTTCTGGAGCCTTTTCTGGTTCGTGTCCGCCTGCGCCCTCGCGCTTTCCGCCGTGCTCGCCATTGCAGCGCGGCCCATCTGCGGCGTCCTCGTGCCCGGCTTCCTCCACGAGACGTTCGAGCGCATGGTCGTGCTCTGGCGCATCCTGACGCCCTACACGTTCCTGTCGATCCAGGCCGCCCTTCTGACGTCGTATCTGAACGCCATGGGTCAGTTCGCCCGGCCGGCGGTGGGCCCCCTCCTAGTCAACCTCGCGATCATCGCCGGCATGCTCGCCGCGCGGGGCGGTCCCGTCGAATCGATCGGTCTTGCCGTTCTGGCGGGAGCGTTCCTCCAGTTCGCCTGGCTCTTCCTGCTCGCCGTGCGAAACGGTGCCGAGTATGCCTCCCCGGATTCGTCTCCGATTAATATAGATAAAAATATTATATTCGATTTCATCATTGGAACCGGCCCCGTCGCCGCTTGGGTGCTTCTGACGGCGATCGTGCCACTGTTCGAGCGATCCCTCCTTTCCACGTCATCGGAAGGGGCGATCGCGGCGCTGAACTACACCGACAAGCTTATCAACCTTCCGCTCGGAATCGTCTCGATCAGCCTCGCATCGGCCGTTTTCCCGGCGCTCAGCGCGGCCGGGGAGGCGGAGCGTCTCAGGCTCGCGAAAAACGCATTCTGGCTTCTCGGCGGCCTTCTCGTTCCCGTGATCCTCGTCATGACGGGCGGTGCGGAAGCCGTCACGACGGTGGTGTACAGACGGGGCCGGTTCGATGCCGCGGCAGCGGCCTTCACGGCAGACCTGCTTCGGGCTTACGGATGGGCCTTGTTCCCCGTATCAGTGACGATGCTTCTGAACCGTGTCTGCTTCGCGGCCGGGCGGTTCCGGTTGCCGTTCTTCGTGGGGCTCGCATGCACCGCGGCCCAGGTCTGCCTCGACTACCTGCTCGTCGCCCGTGCCGGCCCCGTCGGCGTCGGCTGGGGGGCGGCGGGCGCGTCCCTACTGCAGGTGTGCCTGTTGACGGCCGCCATGACGGTGACTGCCGAAGCGGGCCGGGATGTCGTGCGGCTGCTGTTGCCGATCGGCTGCTGGATAGTGATCGGTCTCATCGCGGCAAAACCGGTCGTGGGGATCTGCGCGGAACTGTGCGCCGCGACTTCCCTGGGAAGTGCAGGAACCCTTCTGCGCCTCGGGCTGATATGGGGGACGCTGCAGGCCCTCGCCGCCATGGTGACGGTGCTGGCCCGCCGAAAAGAAAGGGCCGTCAGGGAGTGACGGAGGAGGCCGACGCCGCCGCTGATTGGGCTTGTCTGAACTGCTCGGCGTCGGCAGCCGGCAGGAAAACCGCCGCAGCGAAGCCGTCGGTGCCTTCGAATGAGAATGTCGTGTTCCGGCCATCCCGCCGGCTTTGCCAACGCGCAGGATCCGGCAGGATCGCGTCGAAATCGGACGGAACGACGATGCTGATCTTCACGTTACGGAAATCGACCGGGAAGATGCCCCACTTCGAGATCAGCGGGCCGACCATGAACCGCTTGCCGAACTTCTCGCTGTCGAAGAGTG
>JAKJFL010000681.1:0-2233 GCA_022704935.1 Candidatus Rifleibacteriota bacterium | reverse complement strand
TAGGCGCCAGTTCGCATTTTGTCGGAGTGATGCGGCTCCTCGTTGCCGACCCGCGCCTCGATGTGCTCCACCCGATGCTGAACCGCGACGGCTTCGGCATCATCGACGAGTCGCTCGATGCGATGCTGGACGTGCTTGCCGGTGCAAAGCGACAGGGAAAAGGTGTGTATGCGATGAAACCGCTCGGCGGCGGGCATCTGCGGGGTGATGCGAAAGCCGCCCTGGAATGGGTGCTCGGCAGGTCCGAAGTCGACGCGATCGTTGTCGGGATGACAAGCGCCGACGAGCTGTCGATGAACGTCGCAACGGCGTCGGGAAGCCCCGTCGATCCCGCCCTCGAACGCCGAGCGATGGAGCAGTGCCGTCGCCTCTTCATCAACGAGACCCTCTGCCGGCATTGCGGCCTGTGCATCAGCCTGTGCCAACAGAAAGCCCTTTCATTCCAGGAAGGAAAAAAAGCGCCCGCTATCGACGAAAAGAAATGCATTGTCTGCGGCTACTGCGCTCCCGGCTGCCCCGCCTTCGCCATCAGAATCATCTAGAGTCGCGGGGGAACCTGGCTCATCTCTCCCCACCCTGCGTTGTCGGAGGCGCTGCGCCGATATGTCCGGCGAGGAACCCGCTGGCGAAGGCCCACTGGAGGTTGAACCCCCCGCACGGGCCGTCGAGGTTCAACACCTCTCCGCAGAAGAAGAGGCCTTTCACGAGCCTGCTTTCGAGGGTCTCGGGGCGGATCTCCTTCAGGGAAACGCCGCCGCGCGTCACCATCGCCTGTTCGAAGCCTCCGTGACCCGTCACGGTCAACGGCGTCCAGGCAAGCAGCTTGATGAGACGGTCGCGAAGCGGTGCATGGACCCTGCCCGGCGCGAGGAGCGGATCGACACCGGCGAGAAGACAGAGCTCCCGTGAGAGGGGAGCGGAAACGAGCGTTGCGACCAGTTCCCCTATGGTTCGCCGTGTGAATTCCTGTATGTGTATCCGGAAATGAGCCCGGATGTCCTCTTCGTTTCTGCCTTTTGTCAGATTCACGAGAAGAGGCACCTCGCCATGACGCGCGAGCAGCGGCGTGATTTCGCGGGCGAGATCCAGAACGACGGGGCCCCGGATGCCCTCGTTCGTGAAGATCAGGTCGCCGACGGCGTGCACGTGCGTTGCCTTCGGAAGAACGATGCGCAGTTCCGCCTTGCCGATGGTGTCAGCCCTGCAGTTTTTCACCCAGGTTTCTTTCGTTTTCAGAGGCAGCATGGCGGGAAACAGCTCCGTGACGGTGTGTCCAGCCGCCCGGGCGAGTGTGTGTCCGTCGCCGGATGCGCCGAGCGCGGGATATCCCAGCCCACCTGTCGCGATAACTATATAATCTGACGAATAGGAATGATCCGTTGTTTCCATCCCGGCGACGCGGCCGTTCACGAAGCGCAAAGCCTTCACCGGTCGCCCCGTTGCGATCTCGACGCCGAGCCGTGCCAGTTCGGCTTCCAGAGCCGATGTGACGGTCGTGGAACTGTGCGTGACCGGGAAAACCCGGAAACCGTCAGGCGCATGCGTCTGCACGCCGATCCCTGCAAGAAAGGCGATGAGGGCTCGATGGTCGAACGTCTCGAGAGCGGGCTTCATGAACCTCCCCTCCCGACCGAACCGGCCGATGAACTCGGCCGTATCGAGGGTATTGGTGACGTTGCATCGCCCGCCGCCCGATGCGCGAAGTTTCGCGCCGGGGTGGGGGAGCTTCTCCAGGAGCAGGACGCGCCACCCCCGGCGCGCGGCTGTGATGGCCGCCATCATTCCGGACGGTCCCGCTCCCGCAACGATCAGATCACAGTGCTGCATGTGTGACAACATTCCTCCAGCCCATTTCATCACCGGCAACATGGGCGAATCACGATCCGCCTCTATGCCATGAGACCCATTCCGACGTAGGGGCTGGTTTGAAGCCCGCCC
Source organism: Candidatus Rifleibacteriota bacterium (assembly GCA_022704935.1). Lineage (GTDB taxonomy): Bacteria > Muiribacteriota > Ozemobacteria > Ozemobacterales > Ozemobacteraceae > MWAR01. Next base: position 295 of record JAKJFL010000681.1, on the reverse strand, counting down.
GTGTGGCGCAACATCGATGATCGGATCTGAATATATCCGATATCGGGGTAACCAACCACAACGGTGAGAACGAAACCGCAGATGAAGGCTTGATAGGAACAGCAGTCCGAGGGAAGAAAATTTTCCTCGGCATCTCTGCGTCTGTTGAGAATTTTGCGATATACAACCAGAAAAAAACGCCCCTTCCTTTCGGAAGGGGCGTTTTGAGAGCGATTACAGGTCGCCGAATCCACCACCCGCAGCCGGGGACGCGGTCGCGCCACCGGCTGCCGGAGCGGGAGCCGCGGCGGGGGCC
>JAKJFL010000680.1:0-2238 GCA_022704935.1 Candidatus Rifleibacteriota bacterium | reverse complement strand
GAACAGCTGGTCAAGTGCATCAGGCTCGTTTTCGCCTCGAGCCGGTCGCAGACGGTCAGGGAGTATCTGAAGGAGCTTTCGATCGATGTGCTGTATGGGACCGCCGTGACGGTCCAGCAGATGGTGTTCGGCAACAAGAATCCATCCTGCCTCAGCGGCGTGCTGTTCACCCGCAACCCCATCACCGGAAACGACGAGCTGTTCGGCGAATACAAAGAAATGACCCAGGGCGAGGACGTGGTGATGGGCAACATCATCACCCACTCGATCGCCGAGATTCCCGGGCATATCCGCGCCGAACTTCTGAAATACAAGGCCACGCTCGAGCGCGAGCTCAAACACGATCTCGACATCGAGTTCACCGTCGAAGACGACCGTCTCTACCTTCTGCAGACGCGTCGCGCGAGCGTCAGCAACTACGCGAAGCTTGTCGTCGGCACCGACATGCTCAAGAAGGGCATCATCACGATCGACGAGTTCATCAAGCGCATCGAGCGGCTCTGCACCTCGAATCCGTTCATTTCCGTGCCGCGTGTCGAAGGGGAGTATCGCGAATGGAAGCCCCCGGTCTGCGAAGGCGTCCCGATCAACCACGGCATCGTCCTGGGCATGCTGGTGCTGACTCCCGAAAAGCTCGAGGAGATCAAGGGAAACCGCGAGAACATCGTGTATTTTGCCCAGAACACCAAGCCGTCTGATTTCTATATCATCAACAATTCACACGCGATCGCCACCGTCTTCCCCGGCCGGACTTCGCACGCGGCCATCACCTCGATCACCCTCAACAAGCCATGCATCGTCGGCTGCTCGAACGCGGTCATCGACCTCGAGCAGCGGACCGTGACGTTCAAGGGCGAGACCGACGTCGTCCTGAAGGAAGGCGAGCTGGTTACGCTCGACGCGAACGGCGGCTACCTGTATCGCGGCTCGGCCCCGCTTTCCAACAGTTTCATCAAGACGCATAATATTCTCGATACTATACGAAAGGCCGGTTCATCTGTCGATGCGGCGAAGGAAGTCGAACGGATCATCCAGGAAAAGATCTCGACCCTCGAAAAGGAAACGGGATTCCGCAAGAAGGTCATCACCAGCGTCGGCCGGGAAATGCTAGGCGGCCGGAACGTACTCGTCCGGCTCGATCTGAACGTGCCCCTCTCAAAAGGGAAGATCACCGACTCGACCCGCATCGACGCCGCGCTTCCGACCATCAATTACCTTCTCGAACAGGGCGCCACGCCCATCCTGTGCTCGCATTTCGGCGAGCCCGACAAGCAGGAGAAGAAAGGGAAATCCCGCGAGGAGATCTACTCGGAATACAGTCTCAAGCCCGTCGCCACCTATCTGTGCGAGCGTTTCGACGATCTCGTCTTCCACGAGAACAGCATCGCCTCGTCAGGCGTGCTCATCCAGAAAAGCGACATCGTCAAGGGCAGGGTCAACATCCTCGAGAACCTGCGGTTCGCCATCGGCGAGAAGGAGAACGACTCGGTCTTCTCGCGCGGCCTCGCCGGACTTTCCGACGGCATCTACGTGAACGACGCGTTCGGAACGAGCCATCGGAGCCACGCCTCGATCACCGGCGTGACCAGGTTCGTCAGCATGAAGCTCGCCGGCCTGCTCGTCGAGAAGGAGCTGAAGTATCTCGGCACGGCGGTCAGCGCCCCGAAACGTCCGTTCGTCGGTATCACCGGTGGCTCGAAGATCTCTACAAAACTGGGCATCATAGAATCTCTGCTCCAGAAAATCGACCAGCTCATCGTCGGCGGCGGCATCGGCTACACCCTGCTGAAGGCCACCGGCTTCGACGTGCAGAAGTCGCTCGTCGAGGAGTCGATGCTCGACACGGCGAAGAAGCTTATGGACAAATATGGCGACAAGATCGTCCTGCCGCGCGACTTCGTAATCACCGACAAGTTCGACTTCGCCAACCAGAAGGTCGGCAACCTCGAACGGAACGTGACGAAGATCAAGGAGGGCTGGGAATCATTCGACCTGGGCGAAGCCTCGATCGATCATGCTCTCTCGATTCTGGAAAAGGCCGGCACGGTCCTCTGGAACGGCCCCATCGGCGCCTTCGAGATCAAGGAGGGCTCGGTCGGCACGACCCGGCTTTCGATAGAACTCGCGAAGATGGCCGAGAAGGGCAAGATCGTCATCATCGGCGGCGGCGACTCGGCCGCGGCCGTGAAGACGGCGGGCGTTTCCGATAAGATGACCCACGTCTCGACCGGCGGCGGC
>JAKJFL010000679.1:0-2238 GCA_022704935.1 Candidatus Rifleibacteriota bacterium | reverse complement strand
CGTTCATCGGGTGTCCGACGCCGTGGGGGTCCCCGACGAAACGGCCGTATCGGACGCCCTCCCGATGGCTTCGGTTGTCGGGATGGTCTCCGTTTCCGAAGCGGGCATCGGAACGTTGCGGTCGGGCGAGCCGCTTGCGATGAATCTGCGCAGGTCGGCCTGCCTCTCTTCCGTGAGAGGGCCCCACTCGGCGGGCGACTGCTCGGCGACGATCTGGAGAAGCTCGCTGGCCCGTTTCATCTGGCCCTTTTTCCAGGCGACGATGCCGAGGCTGTGCGTCACCTGGAGAATCTCGCTCAGCAGGGGAGGCTGTTTCGAACGATAGATCCTGTAGGCATCCTCTAGCAGCAGTTGTGCCCGGTCGAGGTCGCCGTTCGTCTCCGCGAGCAGGAAGCCGACGGCGTTCAGATATTTGGGCTCGCTGGCCGTATCTGCCGCGACGGCCTGCTCGAACAGGGCCAGGGCATCGGTCGCGTTCCCTGCTTTATAGGCCGCGAGTCCACGCATGTACCGGACGGCGGGGGACGAGGCGAGGTCGTTGGGAAGCCCGGTCAGAAGAGGCTCGGCTTTCTCCCAGTTGCCGTTCTCGGTGTGAATTTCGGCGAGGTGAAGCCTGATCCGTGTTGCCGCATCGATTTCTTCCTTTTGCCAGGGGGGAACGAGCCGCAGGCCTTCCTCGAAAATCTGGGCCGCATCGGCGCGTCTGCCCTCGAGAAGAAGGATGTTGCCGAGGAGTTCGTAGCTGAGCGGATTGTGATTGCTGTTCAGATTCTGGAGTGCAGAGCGATGAGCTTCGAGCAGGAGGCGGCTTTCCACCGCGAGACGGGCGATCTCATACTTCGCGGAAAAGGCGTTCGGGCTGAGGGCGTCCAGGCGCGAAAGGATTTCCATCGTTCGTTGTATCCTGCCCTGGCGCTCGCAGGAAAGAGCCAGACCCCAGAGGGCCTGCAGATGCTGGGGATTTTGCTGCAAAGCGGCGGTGAATGCCAGTTCGGCGTCGTCAGGTTTACCGGCTTCGAGCAGCCGGAGGCCCGAGAACATGTGGCTCTCGACGGCCTGGTGGGAAGACTGGCAGACCCAGGAGCTGACCGCGAACGCCGGAAGGAGAAGGAACCAGATGATTGAGACGAGGGAAAAACCGCGCCGCCATCGCACATTGCTGAGACAGAGAGCCTGGTGCAGGCTGACGAGCAGGACCAGCAGCGCAAGAAGAGGGGTGACCGAAAGCGCATTGTTGAATAGGCCATAGTATAGAAGAGATGCGACCGGAACGATGGCTGCGCGTGCAACGGCATGCTTCACCCCGGCGGGCGAGGAGGAGCGGCGGGGCGGAGCTTCTTTTGCCGGAACGGCCTCTGCGGGAAGCATGCCTGGTATGTTGCTCTCTTCGTGGTCGTCGGGGAGCTGGGCCTGGCGTCGCCGGGCGTGGACGCCGAAAATCGCGGCGAGGAGGGAACAGGCGGCGAACAATCCGCCCAGCCCTGTTTCGCCCAGAAGCTGGACCGGCCAGGCATGCGGGTCGTCGTTGTAGCGGGACAGGCCGAGCACTGTGCCGAGTTGCGGCCGGAACGAGGACAGCTGATAAGGTGCCGCTCCCGGCCCGATACCTGTCAACGGCTGACGGGCAAACACCTTGAAACCCATGCTCCACTCGAACAGGCGGGTGATTGCCGGGATGTTCCCGCTCGAGGCGCTCGACAGGCCATGCCAGGGATAGGACGAAACGCCTATGGATACGGCGCCATATATTGTCAATAGTATGATTGTGGTGATCGAGCCGGCGAGAAGCGGCGTGGCGCGCAACATCCTTCCGGGACGGTTTTCCCAAAAGGTGGTGAGGAAAAGAATGATGCCGAAAACGAAGCTGAGCCGGCAGGCGACCATCTGCGTGGTATACATTCCCACGACCTGGACTAGCGCCGAGAGAAACAGGGCGAGCCTTCCGGCAGGGGACCACAGGGCGGGATCGAGGCAGAGGCCGACCGTCACCAGGCCGGTGGCAAGCAGGTAGGCGCCGAGAAACTGCGGGTTCGAAAAGGTGCCGACGACCCGGTAGACCGATCCCGGCCAGGTGAGAACGTCGTAGCCGAACGCCTGGAACAACGCGTAGACGGCCATCAGAAGGCCCGAGGCAGATACGAGCATGAGCAGCGGGACGGCGTCCCGATCGCGGAGCATCGCCCGGAGCGCAAACAGGATCAGGAGCAGGCTTCCCCAGTGAAGGCCGATCCTCAGGGA
>JAKJFL010000678.1:0-2239 GCA_022704935.1 Candidatus Rifleibacteriota bacterium | reverse complement strand
CTGACCCCGCCGGCTCTGTCGTTCCGGATAGGTGGCGGGAAATCCTGCAACCCGCGGGGGTTGAGGCCCAGGCAATCGTGTCGGGGGCGAGGGCCTCGCGCATGCCGCCGCTGCATAGCGCACAGACGCGGTCTCGAGGAATGGAGGGGTCGGCCGTCAGGATCGTCAGCTTCTGGGCGCATTCGATGATTTCGAGCCAGGCGCCGCTCGCCTCGAGAAGGCACTCGGCACCGAAACGGGCCTGGCGGCGGGCGATCGCCGCGAGCCTGTCCGCCGGCGGGGCATCGTCGGGAGGGTCGTCATCGAGCGAACAGATGTGCTTCGCCTCCTGTTCGCCGCGGTTCCACTCGAGGGCGAGCCGGCTTCTCCAGAGGGCGAGAATGAGTTCGGAAGGAAGAACGGCGGCCGGTTCGAACACGCGGCCTTCGTAGCCGCGCAAGGCATGCTTTCGCTCGGTGAGCGACGGGTGGATGCCGGGGGCGTTGTCGCCTTCCCGGAACCGGATCGGCATGAAGTTCGCGTGCGCGAGACGCGTCAGGGCCTGAATATATGCTTCCCGGCCGACCCGCTCCGCCGCGAATCGGTCAGCTTCGAACTCGAAACGGCGACCCATGGCGGTGAAAAACCTGTTGGCGATGAGCCAGACGGCGAACACGATCATTCCCTGCATGACCGTCGGGCCGAACATCAGCAGTTTCTCGGCGGGAAGCGGGAACAGGGCCGCCCACAGGCCGGCCGCGAGAGCCAGATCGACCATCGCCAGGAAATACAGGAACAGATGCCCGCCGACCAGGTGGGCTTCCTCGTGGGTCGCGACGGCGACGATCTCTTCCGTGGAACAGCCGTCGAGGAGCTCGCCGGTGAAGGCGATCGAGTGGGACGCCTTGAAATATCCGAACGAGACGGCGTTCGCAATGCCGATTTTCGGGAGAGGCCACCTGTAGAATCGGAACGGGCGGTCTCTGAGCGGGCGGGGCAGCTGGTCGGAAGAGATCCGTCGCATGCCCATGAAGGCCGGCAGCAGAAGGGGGATCACGAGGAGCGTGACGGCCGTCAGCAGGGCGAACCCGAGGGCCGGCGACCACGGCGTGTTCACGCCCCACCACGGGAGCGCCGAGGACATGGCATGGAGGATGAACAAGGCGGCCAGAGGGGCGGCGAGAGGGAGCGCTCTCAGGAGATGCAGGCGGAAGACGGTGGACACATACTCCCGGAGGGACCAGCTCCCTTTGCGGACCTCGAGGTCCAGCCGGTGGAACGGGATGAGGGTGGCCGTATAGGATATGATCCAGTACATGACGGTGAAGGCGACGTCATGGCGGACGCCGAGCCGCCTGGGCAGACCGAGTGCCAGGACCAGGAGACTTCCCGCCGTGACGAGGAGCATCGCAAGAGGGGAGCGCTTGAACGCGTGATACGGGGCGATGCGATCCTGCCCGTCGGGGAAGCGCTTCAGCCAGAGCCACCGTTCCCGGTCGATGGCGAAGGCCGGAATGACGCTCAGAGCCAGCAGTAGGAGCGACGCCAGAGGCCATGTGGAATCCGCACGACCGGAGGCTCGTGCCGTGGGATCGATGCCGAGAAGCTGACGAAGCGCCTGCGCCGCCCCGGCATCGGCCTCGGCAAGCCGATCGGCCACCGCCGCCGCCGCCGAGGCGTTCCCGGCGTGAAGCTCGAGAGAAGCCTCGACCAGCGCAATGTCCGCCTGGGCCTGCGGCGTCAGATACTGCGGAATGACCATGAGCCGCCGGATGATGGAAAGCGCGGCCCGGTCATACCCGTGTGCCGCGAGAAGCCATGCTCGATAGATTTCTACCGGGAGGCGCTGCCGGCTATCAGCCGATGAGCGTTCGATTTCGTCGAGGGCTCTCAACATGGCCCGCAGGCTTCCGGCACCGGAGGCTCCCCCCGTGCCCATCATGGAGGCAAGACGTTCCTGGATGTCCGCAGGCCGGGAGTCGCGGAGGATCGATGAAAGCCGGCTTTTGTCAGGAAAGCCTGCAGGAGGATTCGTTCCGGGGGTGCCGGAAATGAGTATCAGGAGAATGAATACCAGAGTCAGAATCAGGAGATTTTTTCGCATGACGGGCATTGTAGCGCAACCCGCCCGCGATGTGAAGCCGCTCCCCTTTCACATCAAAGACACAGAGGCACGGAGAAAAATTCGTCACGAAAACAGGAAAAAACAAAAATCAACCGCTATCCAACCGTGGGGGGGGTGAAAATTCTTCGGGGGGGG
>JAKJFL010000677.1:0-2239 GCA_022704935.1 Candidatus Rifleibacteriota bacterium | reverse complement strand
TTGTGGGTGCGGACATACTCGAGAATGGCGGCAATCGTCGAAAACGTGTCGGTGCTGATCTGCCTTATCTCGTTCGTGACCGAAATAAGCGCCTGGGCCGACAGCGACTGGAGCCGGCGCAGGTCATCCTCGATACGGGCAAGCCTTCCGAGCCGTTCGATGGTCTTCCGCAGCGTGCGGGCCAGGGAGATGCACGTCTTTATGCCGATCTCCGGCTGGACGGCCGCGACATTACGGAGCGATTCTCCGGAGACGGGGAACGACGTCGCGCCCGACGGCTCGAGAGCGAAGACCGAGAACTCGTGAGGCTTCTTCAGCAGGGCGTCGATCTCGCCGAAGATCTGCCCTGGCTGATCGAAAATCTCGAGCAGAATCGCGCTTGCGAGACGATCTGCGATGGGAATCTCGGGATTGAGGTCGGTGAGCTTTACCTTCGCGAACCGGCCCTGGGCCAGCTTGTAAAACTCCTGTCTGACTTCTCCCTGGAAAAACACCGGCTGCCCCGGATCGAATGTCGTGAAATCGTTGCTCCCTGCCATGTCCCGTCCTCGTCTGGTTCAGCGGCCAATGCCATCCAGGTGGGCGCATTGCCCTGATCGCATGCCCTGTTGCACTCTATCTATGTATTCCGGCTGAGCGAGAATGTCAATTCCCTTCGGAAGGCTTCAGAAGACGACGGGCGGAGAAATACCGTTGCCGAACGTGATATGATGAGCGATGTCCTGATTTTCAGAATCAGAAGGCTTCCGTGAAGGAATTCATGGATACGATCCGCCGGCTCTCTGGGAAGGCGCGCTGAGTCGCATCGATTTTCTTGTAACTTTGATCAAAATCAGGGGAAGATAGGGGCATGAAAATTCCAATCGGAGGGGCAATATGAAGGGAAAATCAGCTGTTCTGCTTCTTCTTGCGCTGGCTTCGATCGCGTTCGCTGCCGTTCCTGCGCTTGTGTGTGCGCAGAGTCCGCAAGCGACGCTCGAAAGTCACGAAATCTCGGATTCCGGTCAGCCCGCGGCCGGCACTGGCCAGGCCGATTCGGGGAAGACCGTCGCCCAGATGGAAAAGACGATCGCCAGTCTCGAAGCCCTCGTGAAACAGTATGAAGAACTGATCAAGAAGCTCGAGGGCCAGCTGAAGAGTGGAGGGGCCGCCGTCGAGGGCGAAGAAGGTACCGTCGAGGTCAACTCCAGCCTTAACGTCCGAAACGGCCCGTGGGGCTCGATCATCGGCGGTCTGACCAATGGTGAAAAGGTCAAGATCATCGGCAAGGAAGATCCCTGGTACAAGATCTCTTATGGAGGCAGCACCGCCTACGTTCATCAAAACTACATCTCGACTGCGAAACAGCCTGCTGGCCAGGTGCCGGTCGTCTTCCCGTCCGATTACGCCGGCCCCATCATCGACGGAACGCGCGCGGGCGGAAGTTCCTCATCCAGCTCGAGTTCGAGCGCCAGCGCTGCTCCGCCGACCGGCGATTTGCAGACCCGCATTGTGAATGCGGCGCGAGCCCTCGTCGGCATGCGCAACTTCCCGTATGATCCGCTGACGAACGGCGGCAGGCTTGGCTGCGCCCAGGTTGTTTCCACGGCTCTCAAGAACGCCGGCGTCATGAGCAGGATCGTGCTCAACTGCCACGGTGTCATGAACGACCTGGTGAGCAAGGGCTGGAAATACGTGCAGGTTCCGCCCTACCGTGCCGGCGATGTCATCACCTGGAAAACCTACGACTCCACCGGCGACGGCGTGATGGATCCCGACACGCACATCGGCATTGCCGTCGAGAGCGGGAACAACGTCCAGGTCATGAACAACTCCAGCTCGCAGAGAATGCCTCGGCTGTGCGCCGCCAACGCGATGACCCTCAGCCACGTTCTCCGCAAGGTCTGACCTCTTCTTATATTCAGGAGTATAAAAAACTATGCGTCAGTTCATCGCTCTGATGTTCGCTGCCCTGGTCGCTCTGCCTGCCTTCGGTCAGACCGAGCTTGCACTGCCCTTCGGGGACGAGCCCGGCAAGGTTGCCTATCTCAACTACAAGAACAACCCCGGCGCCGAAGAGCCTCATCCCTGGGGCCCGCTCTCATTCCGGAACGCCGGCTCGGAGTTCTGGGTGGCCGACACCGTGGCAGGCCGGGTATACCGGGTCGATGCCGCGGGCAAGGTTCTCGCCACGATCGTCACCCAGAAGACCTCGAAAAATGCGGTCCTCGAGGATATCGCCCTCGTGCGTGACGCGGCC